>CAZPZR010000072.1:0-7384 GCA_964591105.1 uncultured Lachnospiraceae bacterium
ACAGCAAAAAGGGATGCCTTTCGGCATCCCTCGCTTCGCTTCATCTTATTCACTTATACTGAGTGACTCTTGCTAATGTATACAGGATAGTTTGCTGTTCCTTTTACTTCGCTTCCAGCAGATATCTTCACATTCTTATCTGTGATAATATTCTCTACCACTGCTCCATCTTCAATTACTGTATCCTGCATCAAGATACAATTCTTCACTTTCGCACCTTTTCCAACTTTTACTCCACGGAAAAGAACACTATCTTCTACATCACCTTCGATTACGCAACCATCCGCACATAATATATTCACAGCTTTTGCGCCTTTGATATATCTTGTTGGGTTGTCATCACGAATCTTTGTATTGATTGTATTTCCTGTAAACAATGCATCTAAGTTTGCATCATCTAATAACTTCATGTTTTCATCGAAGAAACTCTTAATTCCTGCGATACGTGCAAGATAGCCATCAAACTTGTATCCCTGAATGTTTAATTTCTCCACGCTATTCATCAATACATCTCTTTCCCAGTAGCGGTCGCCACGCACGAATGCTGTATTGATCAAATCAATTAACAGTTCTCTCTCAACTACGAATACGTTCATACCAAGATTCTGAACGCCTTCTTCTTTTGAGTTTACTTCGATTTTTACAATACGTCCGTCTTCAATATTATATGTATAATAGAAGCCCTGTTCGTTTCTCATACGTATATAACTATCAGGAATTTCTTCTTCTTTATACGCACAAGTTACATCTGCGCCACTGTCCATATGTGCCTGAATCATTGCTTTAAAATCAAAATTCACTGCCATATTTGCGTCAGCCATTACTACATATTTTTCCTTCTGTTCACGAAGGAAATCAAGAATTCCCGCTACTGCAGATACACGTCCTGTGTATACTGTAGATGTTCTCTCTACGTTTGGCGGGAACATATGTAATCCACCATTTTTACGAACCAAATCCCATTCACGTCCAGAGCCAAGATGATCCATCAGTGAAAGATAGTTTTTATTTACCAGCATGGAAATGTTATTGATTCCACTTCCAGCCATACTAGATAACATAAAGTCTACTAAACGGTAACGGCTTGCAAAAGGAATAGACGCCATTAATCTTACATTTGTCAATTCTGGTACAACAGAATCATATGTATTTGGGAAAATAAGCCCCAATGCTTTTGTCTTATCATTTAACATACCACTTCACCGCCTTCTACATTTTCACGAACCATTGCATTCGGTCCAATCTTTGCGTGATCTCCAACTATCACGTCTGGTCCTACTGTTGCAACGCCAGATACGTCACCAACAACTGCACCTTCACCAATGACAGCATTTTCCCCAACGATGCAATGTTTTACAACTGCACCTGCCTTGATGACTGTACCACCCATAACTACTGCTTCTTCTACAACTGCTCCTGCTTCTACTTTTACACCTGCGTAGAGAATAGAATGATTTACTGTACCATCTACACGGCATCCTTCTGTAATCATTGAATTTTCTACAACAGCGTTACGTCCAATTTTATGTCCTGTCATACCACTGTTACGGCTGTAAATCTTCCAGTTGTCATCAAACAAGTTAATTCCACTGTTTTCTGGATCTAAGACTTCCATATTTGCTTCCCACAGTGAAGGGATTGTTCCAACATCTTTCCAGTATCCATCGAAACGGAATGCATACATATCACATCCATCTTTCAACAGATTTGGAATAATATTCTTACCAAAGTCATTATCAGATTCTGGATCTTCTTCATCTTCGATCAAATATTTTCTAAGCACTTCCCATTTGAAAATATAGTTTCCCATAGAGGCAAGGTTAGACTTCGGATTCTTTGGTTTTTCCTGGAATTCTGTAATCTTGCTGTTCTCATCTGTTACCATCAGACCAAATCTGGATGCTTCTTCCCAAGGAACTTCCATAACCGCAACACTGAAATCTGCATTTTTTTCTTTTGCAAATGCTAAAAATTCGCTATAGTCCTGCTTGCAAATCTGGTCTCCTGAAAGGATAATTACATACTCTGGATTGTAGCGATCAATAAATGAAATATGCTGATAAATCGCATTCGCTGTTCCCTTAAACCAGTCAGAACCTGTTGCTTTCTGATAAGGTGGAAGAACATGTACTCCTCCGTTCAAGCGGTCCAAATCCCAAGGCTGTCCATTTCCAATATATTCGTTCAGTACGATTGGCTGATACTGTGTGAGAATTCCAACCGTATCGATTCCAGAGTTTACACAGTTGGATAATGGGAAGTCGATGATACGATATTTCCCTCCAAATGGCACTGCTGGCTTTGCCAAATTCTGTGTCAGTGCGTAAAGTCTTGAACCTTGTCCGCCAGCCAAAAGCATAGCGACTATTTCTTTTCTCATAGTTTTCCCCCATTTCTTTTGTTGCTCTAAAAGCCAGCACACGCTCCGCTGACTTTATATAATACTATTATATTTTAAGCTGGAAAGTTTTTCAATAGGGGTGGGCTTTTTTGCAGACCAATTTTATAATTTTTCAGTTAGAACTCCATCTTCCATTACATTCCGCCCTTATTCAATTACAAATATTTCAACCTCTCCAACATATGTCTTACACTTGGTATCGATAACAGCACAAGCGTTAATCCTCCCTCCGTCAATACATAGCTTGCATTGTATAAGAGTACCCCGCAAATTATCGGCAAGTTCTCGCGCATTCCTGTCGCATAGGTAGTATAAAAAAGAAGTCCTGATATTTCATGAAAAACTAATCGTCCCAGAACTCCGACAACATATCCCCACACCAGTCCATGCTTTTTCTTCGAAAAGAAGCCAGATAGTCCCAATGCTCCAAATGCCAGTGGATAGTCTAAAAGTACCTGCATAGGATGTATAAAGAATGGTTCGATTAAAAACTGAAATACTCCGTATGTTGCAGCTGTTGCTATCCCTGCTGCCGGTCCGTACCAATATCCGATCACACTGATAATCAGCATACTGAATAATGTCACAGAACCGCCGTTTGGAAGGCTTGGCAATTTTATCATGGTAGAAATTACCACTGCAAGCGCAATCGCAAGTCCTGAAGTTGCAAGTTGTTTTGTTCTCATATATGTAAATGCTCCTTATTGTTTCATTATCCGAACCATCATATCATATTTTCTAAGGAAAGCCAAGGCAGAGAACATTACCTGTTCTCTGCCTTGGCCCTCTAATTTCATATATTTGTTCTTTACGAACACACTACTGAATCTTAATCTTGCATGTCACTTTTTTCTTTGATCCATCTGTTGATCTAACGGTAATTATAACTGTTTTTCCTTTTCCAGCTTTTTTCGTAGTTACAACACCTGTTGAAGATACTGTTGCATACTTTGTATTGCTGGATTTGTAAGATAATTTTTTATTTGCAGCATCTTTTGGTGCTACCGTTACTTTTAACTTCACCTTGCTGCCAGCTTTTACGGTGTAAGTCTTGTCTTTCAGACTAAGCTTTGTTATGAGTTTTCCAAATGTTGCTGTTGCACGTATATTGGATGTAAGACGAAGTGTTTTAGAATTTCCAGACACTTTCTTTCCATCAACCTTAAACTCTTTCACACCGTAGCCTTTGTTTGCCTTTGCTGTAAGTTTTACTTCTGTTCCTGGAAGTACTGACTTGTTTGCCCCAGTAATTTTACCATTTTTATACTTTGATGCAGACACTTTTACGAGTCCACTGCGAACAGTTGCCTGATATCCAAGACCATATTTGTCGAAAATAATCAATTTACTTCCAACTGCTGCTGCCTGATAAGTTTCATCCTGCAATTTTACATTTTCTTCTAACCACTCGTCGTATTCGTACAATTCTTTGATCTGACCATACTTGGTAGAAGTATATTTATCTTTCGCTACATTGTAGATGAAAGTATCTCCAAATCCTGCCATTGGTGTACCTACATATACAACGCCTTCCGCACAAAGTGCAATACTTGCTTGGTAATTTTTGAAGCTTTTACTTCCGTTGTGTACAACAGATGTTTCTGAATATGGCTGTAAACTTTGTTTGGATGTTGTCCATTTTTTTCCACTCAGAACTAATGTTGCTGGGCAAGTCTGCTTTTCTACTTCAACGCCTTCCTGCGCTGCACTGTATCCAAGCGTATATACTAATTTGTTTCCTGTCTGAATTGCTTTACCACCAGCTCTGCCTTCTGGAAGAGATGGGCCTGCGCTCCATTTTTTTGTTACAGGATCATAAATCTGTACGCTTGTGCTGCAGGATTTCTTTCCATAATCATATCCACCAATAAGATATAGTTTTCCATTATAAGAAGTCAATGTCCAATCTTCGGTTCTCTTCACACTCTTAGGAAGTTCTCCAAGACTCTTTACTTTGCCAGTGTTCGCATCAATTGACAAAAGCTTGTACTGAGAAGAGTATGCTACCGTTGTATCATCTGAATATCCAAATTCTTCATCATAGTAGTCATCTTCTTCATCTTCTCCCTGCACTTCTGAGTATGCTCCAATGTTATACAACATTCCATCTGCATATACGAGGTCTTTGCCAAATCTAAAGTCATACGTTCCCTGACTGTTCTTATCCTTTGAAAAAATTTTCTCAGGTTTTACAACACTCAGTACGTCTTCAAATGCGTCCTTCAGATCCCTCGTATCCAGTATACTGATACTGTCATCTTGTGAACTTGCAAAATAAATATATCTTCCGTCTGATGTCATAACATTTGATGAAGTTACAAGGAGATTTTTTATTTCTTTATACGCTGTTTTGCTATCTACAACGTAGTACTCTTTCTTAGTGGCTTTCTTATCATTTGCCGTAACCGTCAATGTTATAATGCGGTTCATATAGTCTGTGCCGTTAATTACAATCTCTTTGGCGGAACTCTTAAGAATCTTCGCTTCTTTTGCTTCACTATTTCCTTGTTCTAATACTTCCACTTTAAGACCTGCACCATCGAATCCAGTTCCAGCAATCGTAATTGTTCCCTTGGATTCATCTGATTTTACAGAATGAATTCTCGGACGTGTAGCTTTCTGTTCTGCTGAATAATCCAGAACTCCACCGGACGCAACAGGTAAATTGTTTTCTGTATTCACTTGTCTGAGTACATTTTCTATTCTATCATCTGCACTCAACTCTGGATGTGCCATTGCCTCTAATGCTACCGCTGCTGTCACATGTGGTGTCGCCATAGAAGTACCACTGTAGAATTCATATTTTCCAAATTCTGACGAATCAACATTTTCCGCACTCAATCCAATATCATCCAACCAGACAGTATAATCTCCCTTTGCTCCTGCATACAACACCAGATAAAAGGCTCTTTCTCCCGTTTCCAGACTTTCTGTTGTCTGCTGCACTTCGAAATGTGTCCAGTCTTCTGCTTCCCCATCTATATCTAGTCCCTGCCACTCATTGTAGTTCAGAAGTTCATCTATACTTGACGGTTTCTCTTCCCCTGATAATTCTCCTAATACGAGCAAGTTAACATCCATAATCGGTTCTTTTGGTCCACTCGCCTTAACCATCATACTCCATCTTGGCGCCGTATTTACACCTTCACTAATTGTGTAAGGAATACGAATCGCAGCTGTCTCCCCTGCCTTCATATTCTTAAGAGACACTTGCAGGGACTTTCCACTGTTAGAACCAAAATTTTCGCTTTCAGTCAGTTCTGCGTGATAACCATTGTCATCACCTTTTTTATCGCTTTGAATCTTAATGTTCTCTAAATTCCAAAAACCGCTTTCATTCTTTGTACCTTCTACATTGAAGTTATCAAAATATTGTGAAACCTTGTCCTGTTTTTCTTCTGGATAAATTGAAGGATTGTAGCACTCATCCTTAACTGTGGAAAGAATATTATTTCCTGGTGCTGCAATGTCTACCGTTTCTTTTCCATAGTTTGAGAAACTATTCAAATTCCCTGACTCTTTCACAGACGCCACACTAATATTATAAGCACATTCACTAGTCGCTGGATACTCTGCTTGCTCGTCAGTATTTGCACCGCTATTTCCTGCCGCACATACAGATACTGCGCCCTTCTCACCAACCAGGTCTATCAGCTTCTTCAGAATCTTACTTTCTTCACTCGATCCCCAGGAGTTATTGATTGCAACTACATTTACCCCAAGATTCACAGCCTTATTAATATAATTATACGCATCGATTGCCTGGCTTGTATAACCTGCCCCCTCATAATCCAGTGTTTTTAATGCCATAATCTTGACATCTGGCGCCATTCCGCTGATTCCTACATTGTTGTCCTTGCTTGCTGCAATAATTCCTGCACAGTGACTTCCATGTCCTTCATCATCCGCCGGATCTGTGTCACCATTTACAAAGTCCATCCCGTATTCACCACGAAGTTCCGGCTGATATTCATTCACCCACATACTGTCTTTCAAATCTTCATGGGTGTAATCCACACCTGTGTCAACGACTGCAACTACTGTCTCTTTTGTTCCTGTTCCCGTCTCTGCAACTTCTGCCCACTTTTTCTCTACATTCGTGGTTTTCAGACTCCACTGACTTTTTGAATACATATCATTCGTTGTCATCTTATGCACTCTGTAGTTTGGTTCAGCGATTGCCACGTTCTCTTCCTCTGAAAGTTTTTCAACTAATTGTTCTGTACTCAGCTTGTTAGATGTTACCAGTCCAATCGCAACTGTATCGGTTGACTGAGACTTTGAACTTCTTTTCACTGCCTTTGAAGAAGTCTCAAAGTTCCACAATTTCTCCACACTTGCTCCACTCACATTTACCGCTCTGTTAGCAGCATTCTTCGTTGTGATATTGTTGCTTTTATACAGCACCAATGCCTGCCCATTCTTGAATATAGCTTCTTCCTTATTCTCCGCAGCATCCTTCTTCACCGTCGATTTCATCGGCGCCGCCTGAGCTACAAATGTATTCGTAGTCAAGAATGTAGCCGTCATCATTAAGGACAGAATCTTCGCTACTCTTTTCTTCATAAATTTCCTCCTTTGCTTGTCAAATTCATTTCAATTTTCATCGACAAACATCAATACGGATATTATACTTTGATTTTCCAGAAAAATCTTCAGATGTCATCAATAATTCAAGAAAATTAAGATATCTTAATGATTTCGTAATAATTTTGAAACATCATTCTCTCTGTTGGTCTAGCACAGTCTGTAAAACTCGTTATATATCGAAAAAATATAATTTCGTCTGAACTACTTTGTTGAAATTTTTGGATTGGGAAACAAAAGCCCCTTCCATTTTTAAATAATAATAAGCTGGGACTTGGAGCACAGACGCATTTCTTATGTAAAAAATATATTCTAAATTGAACAGGAAATCTTCACACCACCTGATCTTTTTATCCATTCGGATTCCATGCTCCATAATAATCTCTCTGCGAAATA
>CAZPZR010000072.1:7484-9331 GCA_964591105.1 uncultured Lachnospiraceae bacterium
TAGTCATCCCACAGTCATAGCTCCCTGTGAGTTTATTGCATATTCGCAAATGCCTGCTTATAGGTTAATATTTTATTTACACTTTCATCTAATCGTTCTTCGCTGATTATTCCGTCTTTCACCGCCTGCAAAATTGTATCGTACGCATCTGCAAGATCCATTGGCATCAGCAAAACATCGCATCCCGCCTGGAATGCCTGCAGCGCAGCTTCTCCAGAAGAATAGGTATCAGAAATCGCCTTCATTTCCAAAGAATCTGTCACGATTAGCGTCTTTTCTTTTTCAGGGATTCGCGCAATCATTTCTTCTGAAAGAGTTGCCGGAAGATCCGTCCCAGTCACTTCTGGCGCCGCAATGTGTCCGACCATTACCGCATGCATCCCTGTATCTGCTTCAAATGGTAAAAATTCGCAGCTTTCTAACTCTTCTAATGTTTTATGCGTAACCGCCAGTGCAGTATGACTATCTTCTGCAGTATCTCCATGCCCTGGGAAATGTTTTAACGTTGGTAAAATTCCACTCTCGCGAAATCCTTCTGCCGCAGCTCCAACCATAGATGCCGCTGTCTGTGCATCCGAAGAAAATGCTCTTGTTCCGATAATTGGATTTTCAGGATTTGTATTTACATCCGCATCTGGTGCAAAGTCCATATTAAATCCATAGCTTGCTAAATAATTTCCAATGGTTTCTCCCATCTCTTTCGCATCTTCCGTATTTCCTGAACTTCCAACTGCTGCCGCATTTTCATACTTTGGAAGGTCAAATGCCTCGTGATTCGCAAGCCTTGCAACAATTCCACCTTCTTCATCAACCGTAATAAACATTGGTATTTCGCTGGCCGCCTGCAGATCTGCGTTAAATTGTTGCAGTTGCTCTGGATTTTCAATATTCTCAGCGAACTGGCACACACCTCCAACAGAATATTTTTGCAAGTTTTCTTTCATTTCTTCTGTCATTTGTGTTGTTCCACCTTCTTCACTTGAAGGATTTAATGCATCTGGACGAATAATAAATAATTGACCTACTTTCTGTTCCAATGTAAGTGCATCTGCCGGCTGTTCCGTTTTCTTCTCTTCCGTGTGAATTACCAGATCTTTTGTTTCCTCCTGCTGATCTGTTGACTGTTTTCCACATGCGCAAAGCAAGCAAGCGGATAAGCCAAGGATTAAGTATTTTGCATATTTCTTCATGTAAATCCTCCTTCTGACGTTTTAATATATACTAACATTTTTTCATGTAAGCGTTCAATGTTTTTGTTATTTACTTACAGGTGTTTCTGTTTTTAATAGGTCTTCATTTATCTTTTTTCCCAAAGCTACATAGCCGTACAAATCTACAATGGGATTAACACAACTATACAATATGATACAAAATTAAAATCTCTGATGAGGTTAAAAAACAAAGTACAGAAACTCTAAAAGTACGTAATGGAACACTTGAAATCCCAAGTGAATTTAGAGGGAACAACTATGCGTATTTGCTTTTTGGAATAGAGGATTAAAACTTATCTAGTAACTAAAAATAATAAAACCCCGCCTATTTCTAGGCGGGGTTCAATATTTTAATTATATACCTTTATAAATAGGTCATTCGTTAAACCGAAAATCCTACTTATTTGTTAGCGATTGCAGCCTGTGCAGCAGCAAGTCTAGCAATTGGTACACGGAATGGTGAACAAGATACATAATCAAGTCCAATCTTGTGGCAGAATTCTACGGAAGATGGGTCTCCACCGTGTTCTCCACAGATACCAACGTGAAGTTTATCATTTGTTGGTCTACCAAGTTTGATAGCCATTTCCATTAACTTACCAACACCTGTCTGGTCAAGTTTTGCAAATGGATCGT
>CAZPZR010000073.1:0-8946 GCA_964591105.1 uncultured Lachnospiraceae bacterium
TCCACAGATGCTTGAATTTCTTCCAGAGTTTCAAACTGATCCACTCCCTTGCACATATTATTCAAGCAGTACCATGCCGTTTCCTCATCTGAAAGACTGTTGCCCTCCATAATCTGCTGAAACCCTTTGGTGTACTGAAATGCTGTATCCGCTGTTACATCTGTTCGCATCTCTAGAGCCAGCTGACGCAGTACAATTTTACTCTCCAGATGTTCCTTACTTCGGAATGGGAAATGTGCATAAAACAGTTCTGGGAATATGTCCTCTATCTGTATTTCCATATCACCATCGCATTCATATCCTATCATATGATTCCCTAAACCAAGATAAATCTGAAACCTCTCATATGGCTCTTTTAGTAAAATCATTTTAAAATCTGTATTTGCATTCAGCTTCTTACGCTTTGTAAATAATAATGGAGCAAATACATCCGTTCTCCATTCATCCGGAATCGCAAATGGCATGAAATGAACGCGGTAACACTTCGTCTTATCTAACTGCTGCAAATACTTGCGAACGTCTCTTTTTTCCGTGCGAATCGGAAACTCATCAGCATCCAGAGGAAGTACCATATCTGAGGACAGCGTTTGAAATGCGTATCTCGTCATTCGATTATAGACTTCTTGATTAATAATCTTCAGCGTGATCTCTTCCTCTTGCCAAAGCAGGATTCTCTCACCGAATTCTTTCTTTAGTTCGTGTAAGATTGCCCCCGTCCCATCTGTACTATTATGGTCATAAATTACTATATTATCTGCAAAGCTCAACGCATGTCTAACAAAAGACTCTATGAGGTTTTCCTCATTTTTTGCCATTGTGACAACTGTAATCATCATTTTTCTACTCTCCATCATAAAAATCTTCTTCGTACTTTGGATTTTCCGCTGGTACTTCCGGTTCTTCCGGTGGTGTATCCGGTACCGGATCTTCTTTTTTATTTTCCTCTGGTTCCTTTACCGGTTTCTTATCATTCTCTTTTTTCTTGTCTTTATCTTTCTTTTTTTCTGGCTTCTTCTCGTTTTTTGAAGGCTTCTCTTTTTCTTCTTCTCCAGCTTCCTCTGCTTCTTCTTTTCGAACTTCTTCCTCTTCTTCCGGTGTCATATCGTAATATCCACTTTCAATTCTTGTTCGAATTTCTTCATCAATCGCACGAACTGCTTTTGAAGCTTTATAATCTTCATCTCCAAACAAATACCGGTGCATCTCTTCCACGCTCAGAACTAATGAATCTGCAACTTCTGTACTTCCAATTCCCTTTAGCATCTGAGTGCTTCTTGCATTTGGAAAGCCTAAAGACTCTGCAAGTGTATATTGTTTAAAATCTTTCGCATATGTAATAATCTCTGCCAATGAGAAGTTCGTTGCTACCTGCGGGAATACATGATCCACAATCTCATTTACCATACCAAGATTCAGATTCTGTACTTTTTCTAAAATTTTCCCAATTACAATTCTTTGTCGTACGGTACGTTGTGCATCGCCGCCAGCCGTATAACGGATTCTTGAATAGGACACCCCCTGCACTCCATTCAGATGATAAGTTCCAGCCTCTTCTGGTTCAATCTTTTTGTAGGATTTCCCTGTTACCTTTGATGTTTCTACACAGTAATTATTCATATGAACAACTTCTTCATATGTAAGATCCAGATCAATTCCTCCTACGGCGTCAATTACGTCTACCAGCGCATTGAAGTTAACGGATACATACTTATCAATATTCAAGTCCAGATTCTTATTGAGCATGGTAACTGCCCCTTCTGGTCCATTGAAAGAATAAGCCGCATTTGCCTTACTATAAGTTCCTTCCTCAATCTGCATCAACGTATCACGGTATACTGATACCATCTTTACTTCTTTCGTCTCATGGTTCAAACTTACAACCAGAATCGTATCACTTCGGTTTCCTTTCCCAAGGTCTCCTTTTCTGGAATCCAGTCCAAAGACAGCAACATTCAGATAGCCTGTCTTATGCTCTACATCATCCGAAATGGAAGCTTCTACTTTTTCTTCTTCCAATTCGATTCTTTCAATTTTACCGGCTTTCGTTCCAATCAGTATTGCAACCGCAAGCAGAATAACGAAAAGTGTTCCTTCCACCCCGACAAGTATTTTCATTTTCAGTGGCCAGCTTGCTATTTTTTCCAGCCATTTCTTTATTGCTGTCATTTTGTTCTCCTATCCCAGTACTTCTGGTTCATTGTCAATCGCCTTCGAATAGCTATTGGCAACTGTTGATAATGTTTTCCCAATTGGTATCCTACATATTTCCACCCACTTTGGATACACAATTTTAGTATAAGCCATGGTTTCCCTGCCTTCAACAAGTATTGTATCGTCTGTTTCACAAGTTTCATCCCCTCAGATTCTGAAGAAACCTTTGCAAATATCTCTGGGTGATCCGCTTGTGACACACCCTGATCAAAGTTACGTTTGAATAGCTGCAGACAAGAATATTGATGACTGTGTATTACCACCGCTTCTGCTACATAAGCAATTTTGTATTCCTTGCCAACTGCATGCGCTGCAAAAACCATGTCTTCGTTAAAAATAATTCGCTGTTCAAATCCTCCAACTTCCCCATAGATGCTCCTTCGATAAGCAGCACATACATTTGAACAAAAATACGTCTTAATTCCCAACGTTTCAAGATCTGCTTTCCCTTTTATACAGCTTTGTTCTGGATAATTGAAGGTTCGTGTATACTGTTCCAAAACAGACGCATCTGCTGCCGCAATCTGTCTGGCATATGCAACCGCAATCCCCGAATCATCCGCAAGTACGCATGCCAAATGCTCCAAGAGCTTTTCGTTCTGCGGAACCGCATCCTGAGTCATGCACACAACAATCTCTGCATCTGAACGTCGAATTCCAGCATCTCTTGTTCCACCATGATCATATTCCGCCTGTGGAACCATCACTTCTTCTATGCATGCTTCTCCCTTTTCCTTGTCATCCACAGACAAGGTATATCCATCTTCGGTATGCATAAGAATCACTTTATTCGGTTGAAACGTTTGCTTTTTGAGCATACAAAGCAGCTGTCCAAGCTCTTTCCCCGGCTTATATACCGGTATTACTACATCTATTTTCATATATTTAACGTTCAAATCCTTTGAAAAATGTCATCAATATAATTTTAAAATCTAATCCCAGTGTCCAATTCTCAATATAATATAAATCATGCTCAATTCTTTTCTGAATCGAAGTATCTCCACGATATCCATGCACCTGCGCCCATCCCGTCAGCCCTGGGCATACCTGATGTTTAATCATATATCTTGGAATCTCGTTTTTGAACTTTTCCACAAACTGCGGACGTTCTGGGCGTGGTCCTACCAGACTCATCTCGCCTTTTAATACATTTACAAGCTGTGGAAGTTCATCAATATTAAATCTTCTTATTATCTTTCCCACAGATGTAACACGTGGATCATTCTTTGTTGTCCATTCTTTTTTCTCATCCTCTTCTTCCTGTACAACCATCGAACGAAGCTTGTACATGTTAAATGGATGATTGTTTAAGCCAATTCTTTTCTGCTTAAAAATCGCTGGCCCATGTGTTGTCACACGGATTGCAATCATTGCAATTCCAATCACTGGCCACAACAGTAAAAGTCCCACCAATGCACCTGCGAAATCAATACTTCGCTTCATCCAACGATTTACCGGTTCTTTCAATGGCACATTTCGAATATTGATGACTGGCATTCCTTGCACATCTTCGATGTACGGTCTTGTTGGAATCACATTTCCATAGTCCGGAATAAATTTCGTATGAATTCCTGCTGTCTCGCAAATATCTACAATTCGTTCCAACTTATTACATTCTTGCATTTTTAATGTAATGACAATCTCATCCAGATCGTTTTCCACAATGATTTGCTGAAGTTTGGAAATTTTCCCCAATATTTTCGCTTTTTTAAACTCTTTTCCCTCTGAAATTTCTTCTGAAAGGATTCCAAGCACATGATATCCCCATTGTGGATTCTTCTGAATCTGTTCTAGATATTGTTCCGCTACCTTGCTTGTTCCGACAAGCAGAATATGTTTCTGATTATATCCAGATGTTCGAATCTTTCGCAATCCATAACGTATGATTCCACGGGCAGCTATTTCTAAACAGATATTCATTCCCCAGAATAAGAACAACATCTTTCTTGAAAAGTGTTCTTGTTTCCCCACATACAGTGCCAGGATAATTAACAGTAATCCTAGGGTATTCGCCCTCACAATGCTCCAGACTTCTAATCTGCGGCTTCTGGAACGTCTCGGCGTATATAATTTTGAAAAATAATAAAGAATCAAGTATCCTGGTATGATACATACAAGCGCAGTAAAATACTTCTGCATGCTCAAGGCACCACCTGCATGCTGGAAGATTCCGCTTTCAAATCGCAGATACCATGCAGCCAAATAAGCCAGCGCAATAACCCCGGCATCTACAAGTACTTGTATTCTGTTAAACAGTCGTTGATTCTTTTTTATCAAATGATCACCATCTTTTCTTTCCCAAATTTTTCCATAATTCCCACTGAATCTTCCCATAGGTTTTCCTGGAAATATTTTTCTCGGAATGTTCCCATTTCTTTTTTGAGAAAATCCCTTCACTCAGTCCAATGATATAATCCTTTCCAAACCCTTTTCTGGCAAAGAATAACGCTTTTATCGCACAACCAAGCAGTAGGAATGGTGTGTTCACTAATCGCTGCCATACGGGCATATTTTTACGTACTAGATACATGTTATTTCTTGCGGATAAACGTACTTTAAATTCATTGTACTTCGAGCCACTTGTTCCACTTCCCACATGATAGACTCTTGCAGTCGGTTCATACACATTGCGATATCCGTGAAGTTTTGCGCGATATCCAAGGTCAATATCTTCCAAATACGCAAAAAAGCTCTCATCAAACAGCCCCAACTTTAGAAGCAGTTCTCTTCGGTACATCGCCGCACCTGCACAAGCCGCAAAACAATCGCATCTATGAGAATATCGAGAAGCATCGTTCCCCTTTCCTCTGGCAAATGCCCACCCAAGCACATGGTAAAATGTACCTGCACTGTCAATCTTATCCGGTTGATGATACTGCAAAAGTTTTGCTTCCACAGAGAAAATATCTTCTGATGTCTCTATACAATTCAAAAGATTTTCCACACAGTGTCTCTGAATCTGCGTGTCATTGTTCAGTAAAAACACATACGGTGTCTTTGCCGCCTTGATTCCTTCATTTACCGCCCTGCTAAATCCATAGTTTTTCTCTAACTGCAGAACCTTTACCTGTGGAAAGTTTACTCTTACATTCTCCACACTGTCATCGTCGGAACCATTATCTACAACAAGAACTTCCAGATCTATCTCTGAATGCTTGTAAATCGCGTTCAGACAGTGTCCCAAATATGTATGTCCATTATAATTCGGTATAATGACCGTAACTTTTTTCATGTTCTATTCCTTTTCACTCAACGAATAATCACATTTTTTCAATGAGAAATTTGGACTATACATCGGATCTCCCTGTTGCAGGATGTCTGACCATCGCTGTTTCATATAGTCAATTTCTCTCTGAAATCTTATCAGCTTTTCTTTGGTATCTTCTGGACCTCTTGTCTTGGATTCATAATGATACAACTGTACTTCTGGATTGTACACAACGAGATAATCTTTTTCTCGGATTTTCAAGCATAAGTCTACATCATTAAAGGCAACTGCCAATTCCTCTGTAAATCCTCCAACTTCTTCGTAAACTTCTCGCTTTACCATCATGCAAGCTGCTGTTACAGCACTGTAATTCTGCTGGAGAGAAGCTTTGTGCATATATCCTGTGTATTCGCCCGGAATTCCTGCAAACATATTGGCAGCCACTCCACCAATCCCAGCAACGATTCCCGCGTGTTGAATCCTGTTATCCGGGAAGAACAACTTCGCGCCAACTGCACCCACATTCTTGCGCTGGCAGTTACCAAGAAGTTCTACTATCCAGTCCGAGTTCATCGCTTCCACATCGTTGTTCAAGAATAACAGGTATTCGCCTTTCGCGTGTGACACTCCAAACTGATTGATCGCTGAATAATTAAATGGACCATTCCAAGTCACAACCTTTAACCTCTCCGACTCCATCTTCTCATAAAACGTAAAGGTCTCTGGCTCTGTACTGTTATTTTCTACAATGATAATCTCATAATTTTCATAATGATTACAGCAAATGGAATGCAGGCACTTTTCCAGATCCTCCACATGATCTTTATTCGGAATAATAATGGAAACGAATGGTTCTCCCAACACAGGATATTTTACACGATAAAATCCTAAGTCTTTTCTCTCTTCAACTTCCGCCGTTTCTTCGCATCGTTCCAAGTGTGCCTCTATCGCACGTTTTCCTGCTTCAAAAGCATATCTCTTACTGATTGGATTATCTGCTGTGGACTTCTCATGCATTCTCCAATGATATAGAATTCGTGGAATACGCGTAATCCCTTTTGCACGTTCCACACAGCGAAAAATGAAATCATAATCCTGCGCCCCATCATATTCTTTACGAAGTCCTCCCACTTGATCGATCAGCGTTTTCCGAATCACACAAAAATGACAGATATAGTTGTTTGATCTCAACAAGTCCAGATTAAACTCTGGCTTTATATGTGGCTGAAAATGCTCCGTCAAATCTTCTGTCACTTTATCTTCATCTGAATAGATTACTTCGTAGGACTGATCTTCATTTAATTTTTTTACTACTTCATATAAAGCATCTGGTGCCAAAAGATCGTCATGATCCAGAAAACCAATATATTCTCCTGCTACCAGTTTCATCGCTTCATTTGTATTCTGGGCGATTCCCTCATTTTGAGGAATCTCAACGCTTCGGATACGCGTATCCATTCGCGAAAATTCCGTCAAAACAGATGATACTGTTTCATTTTCCGGATCTGCATTTGCAATGCAAAGTTCCCAGTTCTTATACGTTTGGCATAAGACAGACACCAGCATCTGTCTCAAATATTTCTCTGGTGTGCGATACACTGGAACCACAATGCTCACCAGTGGTTGAAATGGAAATCTCGTTTCCCTTTGTGCTTCTAACTGCTCTTCTGTCGGCTTATGTGACTCATACCAGGTTTTGTAATCCATCGTTTCTGCACGCATCCGCTCTTTCAAGCGAATACAGAATTCTTTCGCACCGTAATGCTTTAAATATAAGATTCCTTTTTTTATTCGATAAGGAGTTATCTTTCTTAACATCAATCTCCTGCTCCTATTTCAAATTCATACTGAAATCATTTACATCCAAACTAAGATGCGGATTATAATACGGATCCCCTTCATCCAAAGCATCCTTCCATCTTTCCTGGAATAATTGCACTTCAGAATTAAATCTTTCAATCTTTTCATCCGTATCTTCATAGCCTCTTGATTTTGATTCATGGTGTATCAATTCTGCATAAGGATTATATACAATCAAATATCCTGCTTTTCTCACCTTCATACAGAAATCCACATCATTAAATGCCACTGCATATGCTTCATCGAATCCGTCCACTTCTTCATACACGTGCTTCTTTACCATCATACACGCGGCCGTCACTGCGCTCAAATCTTGCGCCATCACAGCTCTTCCAAAATATGCAGGAGCATCATGCTGCATTCCGACAAATGCATGACCGGCTACACCACCCATACCGACAATTACACCTGCATGCTGTATCGTACCGTCATCATAATACATTTTTGCTCCAACAACACCTACATCTTCACGCGTACAATATCCCATAAGTTCTTCAATACATCTTTTATTTATAATTTCTGTATCGTTATTCAAAAACAACAAATAATCTCCTTTGGCATATTGGACACCAAAGGTATTGATTGCCGGATAATTAAATCCTTTTCCTTTCCAATATACCACTCGTGCTCGTTTATTTTTCTTTACCAGTTGTTCATAGTATTCAAATGTTTCTGGACATTCACTATTATTTTCCACAATAATATACTCTACATTGTAGTATGCGTTTTTATGATCCAGCGAATAAATACATTTCTTCAAATCAGAAATATGATCCTTATTTGGAATAATAATTGACACTAATGGTTTACTTTCTAACTTATATTTTGTTCGATAAGTCCCCATAATCCTTGTAGGACATACTGTTGCATTGATTCCCACTCTCTCATAATGATCCTGAAGTGCACCAATTCCAGCTTTTACAATATATGTCTTATTTCCACCACTTTCCGCAGTAGAATCTCTGTGCGAACGCCAATGATATAAAATCTTTGGAATATGATAAATGTTAGAAGTCTTTTCCACACATCGCAATACAAAATCATGATCCTGTGCACCATCATATTTTGCTTTCAACAATCCCACTTTTTCATATAACTCGCGTTTAACTACTACCAAATGGCACAGATAATTCGTACTTCGCAGCATATCCAGATTAAAATCCGATTTAAAATGTGGTTGAAAATATTCCGTACCATCTTCATTCACTTTGTCTTCATCTGAATAAATCAATTCCGTTTCTGGATATTCATTGAGTACACGAACAACTTCATACAATGCATTTGGCATCAGTAAATCATCGTGATCCGCGAATCCAATAAAATCTCCTGTACATATTTTCAACGCTTCATTGGTATTATCTGATATATGTAACTGTTTTTCGTTGTGCACAACACGGATGCGCTTGTCCGCTTTCTCATAGTTTTTTAATGTCTTTGTCAGTGGTGAATTCTTTCCACTTCCATCTGAAAGACATAATTCCCAGTTTGAATAGGACTGATTTTGAACGGATGCAATGACTTCTTTCAAATATTTCTCTGGCGTTTTATATAATGGAATTACAATGCTTATCTTTGGCATATATCCAAATTTTTCTTTTCTTTGTTTGATTAATACGCCCTTTGATGGATAATTTCTTCGAAGCCAATGTTGGTAATCAGAATATTCT
>CAZPZR010000074.1:0-8713 GCA_964591105.1 uncultured Lachnospiraceae bacterium
CTCGGACAAACGGTTTTCAAGACCGCCTCGTTATGACCACTTCGATACCTCTCCACATATTCTGTTTTGTTGTCGTTGTTGTTTACCTCAGCGACGAGATTAATAATAGCACAGCTTTTTTATATCGTCAATACTTTTTTTGAATTTTTTTAAAGTTTTTTTATTTTCTTTTTTTCAGGAACATTTTCGCGATTTCCAGATCCTCTGGTGTTGTTAACTTTATATTCTCATAGGAAGCTTCAAATAGCTTCACCGGGACATGCATCATGCTTTCTACAACCATAGCATCATCGGTTACATTCTCATGATCTGTATCCATCAATTTAGCATATGCTTCTAAAATCAACCCCGTTTCGAATATCTGCGGAGTCTGAACTGTCCACACATATTTTCGCACCGGAGTCTCTATTGCACATTCTGCATCATCTACAATTTTCACTGTATCTTTGCTCGGCATACCAGCCACACAGGCTTTATAAACTTCTACCGTTTCATATCCTCTGTGCAGGATCTCCTCATCTACAAACATTCTTGCCCCATCATGGATGAATACAAAACTTTCCCTACTGTCTTCTCGCTCATCATTTGCAATAACCTGCAAACCTCTCCACACAGAGTCATAGCGTTCTTTTCCACCTTCTACTATATGGGTCACTTTGGAAAAAGCATATTTCTCCACAATTTCTGCACGCGCGTATGCGACATCTCCTTCACCTACGACCATAATGATTTCGTCAATGATCCCAGATTCTTGAAATGCTTTCAATGTATAATATATAATTGGCTTTTCATCAATCTCTATATATTGTTTCTGCACCTTCGTTCCCATTCGCTTTCCCTGCCCTGCTGAGAGAACAATTGCTGTACAGTGTTTTTTATTCTGGATTTTCATACACTTTCTCCACCTATTGCTTTTATAATGTACTATCTTTCGCCCAATTTCAAATTCGGAACTGCATTAAGATCCCATCCATGTCTTGTTCCATTGATATATTCATAATAAGCTGCTACCCCTATCATTGCTGCATTGTCTGTGCAATAAATTGGGGATGGATAATAGAACTTCACACCCTTTGCATCACAAGCTTCCTGCATTGCTCGTCTAAGCGCACTATTAGATGCCACTCCACCTGCAATCGCAAATTTATCCACCTGGTACTCTTCCACTGCATGCATAGCATTTTCCACAAGCACATCTGTGACTGCTTTTTGGAAAGATGCCGCAATATCTGCCTGATTATATTCTTCGCCTTTCATTTGACATCCATTAATATAATTAAGCACAGCAGATTTCACGCCACTGAAGCTAAAATCATATGGAGAGTCCTTCACATGTGCTCTTGGGAACGCAATAGCCTCTGGATTTCCTTCTTTTGACACTTTATCAATCTTCGGTCCACCTGGATATCCGAGTCCAATTGCGCGCGCAACTTTGTCAAACGCTTCACCCGCAGCGTCATCCTGTGTTCTTCCTATAATATCAAATTTACCATAATCTTTCACACGTACCAAATGTGTATGTCCACCAGATACTACCAAAGAAAAGAATGGTGGTTCTAATTCTTTATGCTCAATAAAATTGGCTGCAATATGCCCTTCAATATGATGCACACCTACCAATGGTTTTCCGGTCGCATAAGCAATCGCTTTTGCCTCCGCCACACCTACTAAAAGCGCACCAACAAGCCCCGGCCCATAAGTCACACCGATTGCGTCAATGTCATCTAAAGAAACTTCTGCTTCTTTCAAAGCTTCTTCTATTACCTGGTTAATCTTCTCGATATGTTTTCTAGACGCAATTTCCGGAACTACTCCTCCATACAATGTGTGGAGTGCAATCTGTGAGGAAATTACATTTGACAAAACTTCTCTTCCATTTTTCACTACTGCTGCCGCAGTCTCATCACATGAACTTTCAATTGCCAGAATTAAGATATCTTTCTTCTCACTCATCTCTTTGCCTTCCCTGTATTTAATCTTCAAAAATCAACTCTGCAGTACGTCTATCCTTTGCTGCAATCGCATTCGGAAAGATTGCTTTAACATCTTCCATATATTCTTCTGGTTTTGTAAGTGACGGACTATAGTGTGTCAGCCACATTTCCTTCACTTCTGCCTCTTTTGCGATTTGAGCTGCTTCATAAAATGTCATATGTTTATATTCTTTTGCTTTCTTTTGTTTATCTTTTTCTCCATACATACCTTCACAGATAAACAAGTCTGACCCTGCCGCATTTGTCTTAATAGATTCGGTTGGTCGTGTATCTGTACAATAGGTAATCTTAAGTCCCTTTCGCTGTGGGCCAAGCACCATATCCGGAGTATATTCCGCATCTTCTGTCTTCACAGTTTCGCCCTTCTGCAAAAGGCCCCAATATTTCTGTGGAATCTGCGCAGCATTTGCACGTTCTACATCGAACTTTCCTGCTCGATCCACTTCAAGTGTATATCCATAGCAAAGCACATTGTGATTTACACGGAATGCTTTCAATCTGTATCCATTCATTTCAATCGTATGCTCTGGCATTGTTACTTCAATATAACGAATTGGAAATGGCAGTTCCGGTGCGATAACGCGTAATGCGTTTACCACTCGTTCAAGACCCCTTGGTCCAATCAGCGTCAATGGTTCTGTTCTTTCCGCATTTCCCATTGTAAGGAGCAAGCCTGGAAGTCCACTGATGTGATCCCCATGGTAATGAGTAAAACAAATCACATCGATTGGTTTGAAACTCCATCCTTTTTCTTTTATTGCAATCTGCGTTCCTTCCCCACAATCGATAAGCATACTGCTGCCATTGTAGCGAACCATCAACGATGTCAGCCATCGATATGGAAGGGGCATCATCCCTCCTGTGCCCAACAAACATACATCTAACATATTTTACCTCTTAAATTCTCTAATTTTCTGTCTCTATTTTTATGCAGAAGCTTTCTACCAGCTCATCATAACAATCTTCGCAGATTTCAAATCTATGAATCTGATTATCTTTTCTCGAAAAATATCCCCATCGCTTTTCAACTGAAAGCACCTCTTCCTGAGGAACCCCTTGAAGTACCGGTATTTCTCTCCCACACTTGTTGCATATAATTTTCTTAAGCTCTTCTACTGGTTTTTTCTCTATCTGATACTGGCGCATACAATTCCTCCTGTGTCTCTTTCATCACATGCATCTATCTGTTACGCCTACATTATACTAATTCCCCATTCAGCTGCCTAGTGGAAAGTGTTGTCACTGCTGCCATCTACTTTCCAAGCTCTTTGCTCATAAGCACAGCACTTTCTTCTGGATTTTCATAGAATTTTTTTCGAATTCCATCTTCCAGAAAACCACATTTTTTATAAAATGATATCGCTGGGAGATTACTTTCCCTGACGTCTAACATTATTTTCAAAATATTGTTCTGCTCGCAGTATTTCTCCAATTCATCCATCAACTGTGTTGCAGTTCCTAATCTGCGTAGTGAAGGATCTACAGCAATTCGTGCAATCTCGCCTTCATCTAGTACGTGATAGAATATCACATACCCCGCCAATTCGCCATTATGCCACCCCGTCAAAATCAGCGCATGATTCTGTGCAAATGTTTCTGCCAGGCTTTTTTCACTCCATGGATCTGGAAAGCTGATTACTTCCAGCCCTGCAACATTTCCCAGTTCAGACGCATGGGCAGTACGAATTACCAATTCTACTCCTCTATGCTTCTCCATGACCCAATCTCTCTTTTCTCTCGCGCTCTGCCTGAGATACTCTCAGATAATCTGGTTCATGCTCTGCTGCCGTTTCAGTCTTTCCTTCTTCATAGTAATGGAATGCCAACGCAGCAACTGCTCCCGCTCTCTGTCTGTTCATATGCGCCGGAGCAAATCCAATCTTTCTATCTTTCATGATGGATTCTACTAATCTTTCCTGGAATACTGGAACTCCATCGCCCAAGAATACAATTTCTTCTTCATAAGCGTGCAGTTTTTCTCCCAATTCTTCAATACTGATTGCCATCTGGTCTTCCAGAACAATCAACTTTTCTCCATCAAACTTATAAATTCCCGTATAGACTTGTCCTCTTCTTGCATCCATAATTGGACACACAATCGCTGCTGTTCCACAAAGATTATACGCAAGTCCCTCTAAGGTTGGGATATGGATTAAAGGTTTCTTCAGCGCCAATCCCAAGCCTTTTGCTGTTGCAGAGCCAATACGCAATCCGGTAAATGATCCCGGTCCCCCCGCAACCGCTATCGCATCAATACTATTCAAATCCAACTCTATCATCTTTGCTACTTCATCCAGCATGGGAAGAAGTGTCTGAGAATGTGTCTTTTTATAATTTACGGTATATTCCGCAAGCATCTGCTCACTTTTCTGATCTTTCTCAACAATTGCAACACTGGCAACAAGCCCAGAACTATCTAACGCTAATATTCGCATACACTTATCCTCCGATAATCAAATCCTTTATCCAAATCTTTTTCTATCTTTATCTCTGTATAATGCTCTGGAAGAATCTCCTCAATCAAATTTGCCCACTCAATCAAGCTGACACCTTCGCCATACACATAATCTTCATACCCAATCTCATCCATTTCTTCCACATCACCAATTCGGTATACATCAAAATGATAAAACGGAAGACGACCATCATCATACACTTGTACGATCGTAAATGTAGGACTGCTGATTGCTTCTTCAATTTCCAATCCTCGTGCAAGACCTTTCGTGAAAACTGTTTTTCCAACTCCCAAATCTCCCACAAGTGTAAACACTTGTCCTGCCTTCGCCTGTTTTCCAAGTGAATATCCTAATTCATAGGTTTCTTTTTCATTGTTCGTTTCTATAACCATAAAAACTCCCTTTCTAAAACAACTGGTCTAAAAATACGCATTATTATCTTAGTATAACAGACTCTGTGGATTCTGTTAAAGTATTTTTTATTATTTTGACTAATCTGTTCCTTTTTCGTATAATATAAGGAGCATTTTCGGATGCAATACTATTATGTAAGGGAGTGTTTGACTGTGAACATGAATTTCGAGCAACTTGCTATGATGAAAAAAATCAAAACTGGTGTGGATCGTTTTCGCGCAAACCATCCAAAGTTCCCTATGTTCTTGAATGCTGTTTCGCAAAATGCAATTATGGAAGGTTCTGTCATTGAGATCAATGTCACTACACCAGATGGCAAAAATTATTGTACAAATCTGAAAGTCAAAGCAGAAGATATGGAATTTCTCAATTCATTAAAAAGCATGACTCCACCGGCAAATTAATGCCCGTGGAGCCTTTCTTTTTCTTTATTCTTTTTCTTCCAGACTTGCAAAAAACAATTCATAAAAATCATCTTCATATGCAATCATCGGTGTATTCTCTCCACCGCCATTTGTGCTGCGCTTCATCGCTGCATGGAATTCCTCTCCTGCACAGATAAGTTCCATCTCATAAATTTCATATCCCAGCTCGCGACACGTTTTACAAAATGCTGATAGAGGTTCCTTTTCCCGGCGTGTTGCTAAAAGCTTTTCTCTTATCTCTTGTTCGTCCTTTGCTCGTCTTTGCAAAGCATCTAACATTTCCGCTACGTCTGCCATGTTAATCCTCCACACCATTTCTCGCACACAAATCTCTCAAGCAGCATTTATCACAATATGGTTTTGTTCTTGCCGTACACACATCTCTTCCGTGATAAACCAGACGATGACAAAAATCACTGCCCTCTTCCGGCGGTATGATTTTCCAAAGAGCCATCTCAACCTTCTTCGGATCTTTGATTCCATCTACAAGTCCCATTCGATTGGTTAGGCGAATACAATGTGTATCTGTTACAATTGCTGGTTTCCCAAACACATCACCCATAATCAGATTCGCACTTTTACGTCCGACTCCTGGCAATTTTAATAATGCATCAAAATCATCTGGGACTTTTCCGCCATATTCGTCTTTCAGCATCTTCATGCAGGCACTAATATCTCTTGCTTTACTTTTTCCTAATCCACAAGGCTTTACGATTCTTTCTATATCTTCCACATCTGCAGCTGCAAGCGCGTCGATATCCGGATATTTTTCATAAAGTCCCTCCACCACAACATTTACTCTGGCATCCGTACACTGTGCTGCCAGTCGAACACTCACCAACAGCTTCCACGCCTGGTCATAATCCAAGGTACATCCTGCGTCTGGATATTCTTTTTTCAGCCGTTCAATAATCTCCAGGGCTAACTCTTTTTTTGTCATCTTGCTTTCTTCCTTATTACACTAAATTTCGATTAATTCATATTCTCGTGTACCAAGACCAATTTTTTCACCATGTTCCAGACAAACTTTCCAGTTTGTTGCAGGAGATGTATCTGTGAAATGATCGTGGTGTACATGTGGCTGTTCTGCTAACACACTTCCTTCAATAATTGGTTGGCGATTTATCGCATCCGCACAAGCCATATCCAATGCCACTGGGTCAAAAGAAGCAAACATTCCAACATCTGGAACGATAGGAATATCATTTTCCGCATGGCAATCGCAATATGGAGATACGTCAATTACTAAACTAATATGAAAATGAGGTCTGTCTTTCACAACCGCGAGACTATATTCTGCAATCTTCTTATTCAAAATATCATTGGATTCATCATTTGCTGCAACTACAGCATCTTTTGGACAGACGCCAATACATCTTCCACATCCCACACATTTTGCCTGATCTATGCTGGCTTTTTTCTCAGAAATACTTGGTGCATCATGTGCACATACGCGAACACAATTGCCACATCCGATACATTTTTCCATTTCTACCGAAGGTTTTCCTGCGCTATGCATCTCCATCTTTCCTGCTCGAGATCCACATCCCATACCAATATTCTTTAATGCTCCTCCAAAGCCTGTAGCTTCATGTCCTTTGAAATGATTCAATGTAATGAATACATCTGCATCCATGATTGCCTGTCCGATTTTCGCTTCTTTTACATATTCTCCGTCAATAGGAACGATTACTTCGTCAGTTCCCTTTAATCCATCTCCAATCAGAATATGACATCCTGTTGAAAATGGTGAAAATCCATTTTCATATGCAGAATTCAGGTGATCCAACGCATTTTTTCTTCCACCTACGTAAAGAGTATTGCAGTCTGTGAGAAATGGTTTACCCCCAAGTTCTTTTACAGTGTCTACAACTACTTTTGCATAATTCGGACGTAAGAATGCAAGGTTTCCTGGTTCCCCAAAATGAATTTTAATTGCGGCATATTTATCTTCGAAATCAATGTTTCCTATCCCTGCCGTCTGAATCAAGCGTTTCAATTTTTTTGGTAAATTTTCATGAAACGTAGTTTTCATCGTCGTGTAATATACTTTTGCTTTCTCCATCTGTTTTCCCTCCGTATAATTCGTTCCTTCTATTATAACTGATAACCGCAGTTACTTAAAAGATTTTAATTTGTTTTTTATAAGTTCTTAAGATTTTTTCTTTTTCTTTAAGGGAATCAACATAATTCTGTCACATTTTCCCGTTATACTATGTAACAGATAGTTGAACAGGACATCAACTATCACCCCCTCATAAAGTATTTGCACTTGGGACCTCACTCCCGAGTGCAGCACTTTACTCTCATTCCTTTTAAACAATTATATAGCAAAACAACAAAAACTCCGGATAGGCCAGATTCGGAGTTTTTGCTGTTTTTATAATAATTTTTCTTGTATTTCTCCCTTTTTCCGTGTAGTATAATTAGCAATGAAAATTTATTTTATCCGCTAGCGAGGGGGCTTCTTATTTATATGGATATTAAAAAATTGCAAGTATTTCTCATTGTTGCAAAGCACAACAATTTCACAAAAGCAGGCGAAGAACTTGGCTATACTCAATCTGGTATCACCCAGATGATGAAGTCACTAGAGTCTGAAGTCGGGTTCCCACTGTTTTCCAAAAGTCATCATGGCGTATCCCTGACGAAGGAAGCAAAATCTCTGATTCCTTCGATTCGTACTCTGCTCTCTGCAAATGAAGCATTGAATCAGGAAATCGCATTTCGAAAGGGTGCCAAAAAAGGAACAATCAACGTTGGTACATTTGGAAGCTGTGCAACACACTGGTTACCCGCGATCATCAGTAATTTCCAAAAAAAATATCCTGAGATTACTTTTGACATTACTGAAGGTAACGAAGTGGAAATTGCAGATTGGGTTACAAATAATAAAGTTGACTTTGCTTTCACAAGTTATCAGAAATATCAACCATACGATTTCATTCCTGTTTATGACGACCAGATGTTTGCAATTATGCCGAAAGAACATCCATTCTCAGAACATGAGGAAATTCCAATCGAATGGTTCCAGGACATGCCTTTTGTGATTTCCGAATATTCTTATGTAAATGATGTTCATCAGTTATTAAAGAAACACAAAGTCACACCAGATATGCGTTATACTCTGAGTAACGACTTTTCAATCCTTCCAATGGTGGAATATGGATTAGGAATTAGTATTCTTCCGGGACTTATGTTGCGTGGCAACGAAAACAATCTAGACATTCGTCCACTGGTTCCAAAAGCCTATCGTACACTCGGTCTGGCGCTTCGTTCCAAAGAGGAATTGACACCAGCTGCGAAGATTTTCTTAAAATATGCGCAAGATTACTTGCTGGATTAAATGATAAACGGAGCAATTCGAAAGTGATATGTACCCTCTTTACTGGACATCCAGTAAGGAGGGTATTTTTATGCGCTA
>CAZPZR010000075.1:0-8632 GCA_964591105.1 uncultured Lachnospiraceae bacterium
TCTTGACATTCCTTCACCTCATTAAGCTTTTTGTTGAGATTCTCTGGTAATTTCAAAAGAATTCCATACATAATACATACTGTCTTCTACTTTATACCTTCCATCCCACATGTAATTTTCCCAATACCATGTGCCATCTAAACATACACAATCAAAATGAGATTGCTGCTGTTGCTCCCATAATTTCTTCTTTCTTTCCACAAATCTCACAGCAATCATATCATACTTCCTACATCCCCTGCAATTTCTGACTGCCAAATTCTATGCAGACATCGTTCTCAAATACATATAACGAAAGAAAGGCAGCCCCTGCTCTTTCGAACCTGGGCTGCCTTCCCTTTATTTTCACGTGGCTACTATTCTGTTACTAATCTAACTTCTACTGGAAGTTCTTTCTCTACAGTTTCCCCATTAATCAGTTTCATAGCTGTTTCTACAGCTGTTGCTCCCATAAGGTCTGGCTGCTGTGCGATTGTTGCTGCCATTCCACCATTTTTGATAGATGCAAGAGCATCATCTGTTGCGTCAAATCCAACTACAACAATATCTTTGCTTCCGATTGCTTCTAATGCTCCAAGTGCCATTTCGTCATTGTGTGCAAATACACCTTTTACATTTGGCTGTGCCTGAAGAATGTTTTCCATAACTGACATTCCTTCTGCGCGGTCAAAGGATGCTGTCTGTTTTGCTACAACGTTTAATTTTTCATCTGCTATGTTGTGGAATCCTTCTCCACGGTCTATGGTAGCACTTGCACCTGTTACACCTTCAAGCTCTGCAACTTCTGCACCTTCACCCAAAAGTTCTACTAAGTATTCTGTTGCCATTTCAGCACCTGCAACATTATCAGATGCGATAGAGCAGTCTACTTCTACACCATTTACTACGCGGTCTACAGAAATTACTTTAATTCCTTTAGAAATTGCTGTTTCTACTACTGGAGCTACTGCATCAGAGTCTACTGGATTTACAATAAGAACACTAACTTGCTTTGAGATTAAGTCCTCGATATCACTTGTCTGTTTTGCAACATCATCACCTGCATCAACAACAATGATTTCAGCACCTATTTCTTCTGCTTTCGCTTCTGCACCTTCTGCAAGTGTTACGAAGAATGGGTTACTGAGTGTAGAAACAGATAATCCGATGCTTCCATTTCCACTTTCTGTTGTTTCAGCTTCATTTTCTCCTTCGATAGAAGCTGCTCCACAACCTACAAGTCCGAGTGCCATTACTGCAGCTAAGGCAAGTGCTGCGATTTTTCTCATTTTCATATTCTTTTCCTCCTTGTTTTGAAATGAATTGTTTTGGCTTTTTGCCAAGTTATATTCTCATGGGACGACCCGATTGAGATCTAATTAACGTTTGCTATCTGATAATACAGCTACAAGGATTACCAGTCCCTTTACAACTTCCTGCCAGTAAGAAGATACTCCAAGGATGTTCAAACCATTATTTAATACGGCGATGATCAAAACACCAACAAATGTTCCCCATACACGACCGCGTCCACCGTTCATACTTGTTCCACCAAGTGCAACCGCTGCGATTGCATCCAACTCGTATCCATTACCAGCAAGTGGCTGTGCAGAACCAAGTCTTGAAAGAAGGACAAGACCAGACACTGCCGCGAAACCACCGGAAATTGCGTATGCACAAAGTTTTGTCTTATTAATATTTACCCCTGCCAATTTTGCAGCTGCTGCGTTACTTCCTGTTGCATAAAGTCTACGACCAAATGTTGTTTTTTCTAATACGAACCAGATAACAACAAATGCTACTACAAAAAGGATGACTGGAAATGGAACTCCTAACAAGTTTCCTTTTCCCATAAATTTGAATAAGAAACTATCCCCGAGGTTTGAGATTGGTTTACCTTCTGTGAAAATCATTGTAAATCCACGGAACACAATCTGAGTAATCAATGTTGCGATGAATGGCTGAAGTCTCCCAGCTGTAACTAATGTTCCACTGATGATACCAAATGCTACACCGATTACAAGTGCAATTACCATTGCTAATCCTGCAGGCACACCCATTGTTAAGAAGTATGCACAAAATGCAGATGTAAGCGCCAATACTGAGCCTACAGACAAGTCAATTCCGCCTGTCAAAATAACACAAGTCATACCAAATGCAATGAATCCATTGATAGAAGACTGTCTCAGTAATGATAAGAAGTTATCTACCGTTCTAAATTCCGGACTAATTGCTCCAATCACGATAATCAATGCAAATAATGCGATTAACACTCCAAATTCCTGTACATATGTACTTAAACTTTTCTTATTCATTTAGATTCCCTCCTGTTGCCAGAATCATAATATTTTCCTGATTTGCTTCCTCTTTGCTGAGAATTCCTCTCACTAATCCTTCACGAACGATCATAATGCGGTCTGACATTCCAAGTACTTCTGGTAATTCAGATGAAACCATGATGATTGCCACACCTTTTGCAGCTAATTCGTTGATGATATTATAAATTTCTTTTTTCGCACCGATATCAACACCTTTGGTTGGTTCATCCAGAATCAGTACCTTTGGTTCTGTGTAAATCCATTTTGCAAAAACAACTTTCTGCTGGTTACCACCACTCAAATTGATGCAAGCATGATCTGGTCCGAAGCATTTAATATGTAATTCGTCGATTCCTCTCTGAATCAGTTCATCTTCTGCTTTCTTATCAAGCACTCCGCCCTTGGAAATCTTATCCAGGTTTGCGATAGAAATATTTTTCAAAATACTGTCTTCTAAAAGAAGTCCCTGTACTTTTCGGTCTTCTGTGATGAATCCAATTCCATTTTTCTTCGCCATCTCTGGTGTTTTATTCTTAATTTCTTTTCCATTCATGAAAATCTGTCCAGAAACATTTGGCATATTTCCAAAAATCGCCTGCATGATCTCAGTTCTTCCAGCTCCCATCAATCCGGATACTCCCAAGACTTCCCCTGCACGTACGGACAAATTCACATCCTTAAATACGCCTGGACAGTTCAAATCTTTTACCTCAAGAACTACATCTCCAATTTCGTTATCTCTGGAAGGATATCTTTCCCCAATCTCACGACCAATCATCATACGCACAACATCATTCATGTCTACCTCTGAGATTTTCTTTGTTCCGATGTAAGAACCATCTCGAAGAACTGTAATTCTGTCACAAAGCTGGAAGATTTCTTCCATTCTGTGAGAAATATATACGATAGATACACCTTTATCACGTAAACGGTTCACCACTTCAAATAACACATCTGTTTCTGTCTGTGTTAATGCTGTTGTTGGCTCATCCATGATGATTACTTTTGCATCTAACATCAATGCCTTCGCAATTTCAATCATCTGCTGCTGACCAATAGAAAGTTCATTCATACGTTTCCCTGGATCAATAGATACACCTAAGCGATCCAAAACTTTCTTTACCTCTGCGCGCATTGCTTTTTTATCACAAACACCGAATGCTTTTTTGATTTCTTTTCCCATAAACATGTTTTCTTCTACAGTAAGATCAAACATAACATTCAATTCCTGATGGATGAATACGATTCCTGCTTTTTCTGCTTCCTGCAGGTTTTTGTAATGAACTTCTTCTCCATCTACAATGACTGTTCCCGCATCTCTGGTATACACACCTGTCAAAATCTTCATGAGTGTAGATTTTCCAGCACCATTTTCACCCATCAGCGCATGGATTTCACCATGGTCGAGCAAAAATCCTGCATCTTTTAACACTGCATTTCCACCAAATGACTTGTCAATTCCACGCATTTCAATTTGCATGTCGTTCCCTCCTTTTTAGAAAATACATCCAGACTGTAAAATAATGTTGGCATATGGTGTCGTCTCTCCTGTACGAATCACTGCTTTACATTCTTTTGTCTGTCGTTTTAATTCCACATGTGGAACAAATTCTGTTTCTGGAATACTCTCCATTTCTTCAAAATAGTTCTGGATTTCTTCAAAAATCTTTGGATTCTTTTCTTTGATTTCTTCTGCCAAAACAATTTTTTCAATCTTCATATCTGTTCCAACTTCTTTTAATACATCCATAAATGTTGGCTGTCCAAACTTTACTGCCAGATCAATTCGCTCTGTCTCATCTGGAATTGGCAATCCGCAATCCCCAATGCAGATGCGATCTGTATGTCCCATGTAAGTCAGAACTCTTGAAATATCACTATTTAAAATTCCATTTCTCTTCATTTTCTTAACCCTTTAATTCTTTCTCTACTTCCTTAGCGCTTGGCATTCCGCTCTGTGCACCAAATTTTTCTGTTGATAAACTTGCTGCAGTATTTGCATAAGTCAATGCATTCTTCATATCTGCTCCGTTCGCAATCTGTACTGCGAATGCTCCATTCAAAGTATCTCCGGCACCTGTTGTGTCCACAACCTTTGCAGGTCTTACTGGCACATTCAAGATTTCCTGATTTTTCAAACAAGCTGAAACTCCTCTGGATCCCTGTGTGATAACCAGTTTTTCTGGATACTTGCGTAACAACTCTTCTGTCGTAAGTTCATTACCAAAAATCAAAACTGCTTCATGTTCATTTGGTGTTACATAAGTAACTTTCTCAATGATATCCATTGGAACTTCTGCCGCAGGTGCTGGATTCAAAACAACTGGAATCTTCTGCTCTGCACAAAATTCTATTACATAATGAACTGTATCCAATGGGATTTCATGCTGAAGTACAACCATATCAAATTTCTTTAATTCTTCTTTGATTCCATCTACATATTCGCGGTCTACTCTTCCGTTTGCACCAGGAACAACAATGATAGTGTTGTCATTATCCCCAACTGTGATCATCGCGATTCCTGTTGGTGTATCTTCTAAAACATCTACGTGATCTGTTTTCACTCCAACTTCTTTCAGATGTTTCAAGAGATTTCTACCATTTTCGTCATTCCCCACACAACCGAACATCTCAACATCTGCTCCAAGTTTCGCCATTGCCACTGCCTGGTTCGCTCCTTTTCCACCTGGAATATGACTTAAGCTGTCTCCTCGCAGAGTTTCACCTTTTAAAGGAATTCTTTCTGCTGTAACTGTCATATCCATATTGATACTTCCTACGACTGCAAGTTTCATCATGTTTTCCCTTTCTTTTATCTATGATTTTATTTTGTTTCTATTTGAGAAACCGGTTTCAAAGGCTTCAAAAAAAATACTTTTCTTTCCTGTAAAATCTATTTGTTCACTTTCTTGAAACCCGTTTCATGCTTTCTGATTTGATTATAGTCCAGCATTTTCTAACTGTCAATTAGCTTTTGCATTTTCGTTATTTTGTTCTAGTTTTCTTCATCTTTTTTGTATAGAATAAACAAAAAAGCCGCTGGTTTCCCAACAGCTCCTTCCGTTTTATGCTTTTGTTGTTTCTCGAACAATTAGTTCCACTTCAAATCTATTATTCTGCTGTACCGGATTTCCATTGATATAACTAATAATAATCTGAATCGCCATTTTTCCCATTTCCTTAATCGGCTGGCTAATCGTAGTTACTTCTGGTGTAAATAAACGACTGAATCGAATATTATCATATCCCACAATCTGTACATCTTCCGGAACCTTGTACCCTTGTTTTCTCAAAACTTTATATGTAGAAATTGCAACCATGTCGTTGCAGGCAACAATCCCATCTACTTCTGGGTACTTCTCCAGCACTTCCTTTGCCGCTCGAATTCCTTCATCATAAGAGTAATCGCAATCTACACAACGTTCTTCCAATTGATGTTTCTTACAAAAACCCAAGTAACCGCGATAACGCTCTTTTCCACTGGATGCATTCTGTGGTCCTCGCATACACACAATATTCCTGCACCCACACTCCCACAAATGTTTCGCAGCAGTATAGCTTCCTTCATAGTTATTGGAATTAATATTTGCAATGACCTTTTCCCCGCTGATCATTCGGTCAAGTACCACTACTGGCATCTCACAATCACGAATCAGTTCTCCAGTCTGTTCGCTCTGTGCCATCATAATTAGTCCATCTGCTTTCATCTGATTCAGCATATGAATATTCATTTTTTCTTTTTCCACATCCCCATTTGAATTACAAAGGAGGATGCGATACCCGCTATTGAATGCCTCTTCTTCAATTGCTCTTGCAATCTCGCTAAAAAATGGATTCTCAATTGACGGAACAATTACGCCAATTACTTTTAGCGATTGTTTGAATAAGGCTCTCGCCAATTCATTCGGCTTGAATCCAGTGGCTTCAATTGCCTCTAATACTCTTCTCTTTTTTTCTTCATCCACATTTGCTGTATGGTTCATCACTCTTGACACTGTCGATGGTGAAACCCCCGCCAGTTTTGCTACTTCTCTGATGCTTGCCATTTTGTGTTACCTCTCATTCCCCGCTTTGAACTTGAAACCAATTTCACCCAAATTATAAGGTGGGTGTACCAGCTTGTCAAATTTCTTTTGTCACATCCATGACATCTGCTAATTTAATCTTCTCTCCATCCACAAGCACAATTTGTCGTTCATACTCGTCGATTTTTTTGATTCTTCCAGTCACCGTCTGATAAGAGCCACCTTCTTTTCTCTCATCCGGCTGGAAATACGTAATCGTCACTTCTGGATGTTCGCCCATCTGCTCTCGAATCGCAGCTAGTTTCACATCCAACGCCTGTTTTTCATACTCATCTAATTCAATCTTCCGCTCCGTCAAACGTGCAGTTTCTTTCACCGCTGCATCATATCCAGTGAGGGCTGCAAATGGCGAAAATTGCGCCGCCCGGTCAATCATTGACATTCTTGGTCTGGTCGGAGATGTTGGATGTGGTAAATGCAGCATATCGTCATATTTATGATTCTCTTCTTCACTTCTCATATGCTATGCTTTATGACCTCCAATCTGAGCATTTCTATCTTTCGCAGTTGCTCCTTCTTCCAGGCTTGTCCCTTTCAGGATTGCATTTTTCCCAAACTTTTTCTTGATTTCAAGAACCGCATGCTGCATCTTTTTCTCTCGCTCTAACTCACGTGCTTCTTCTTCCTTTTTACGCTCTAACGCCTCATAATCTGTGAACAAATCTAATTGTTCCATCTTGCCGCCCGTTACAGTCACCTCTTCTTCCGACACTACATGATTGGCAGCAATCGTAATTCGACGAATCAGCAGAAGCGGATTTACAATCTGATCATAGAGCTGCATTGTCGCATCTGTAATTAGCTTTGTGGAAGATGTCTGCTTTCCTATATTCGCCGTTCCATGCGCATGCTTAGGAATCCTGCGTCCGTAATGATCTGTCGTGACCGGTCCTCGGTATGCCTGTCTTCGCTTGGCATCTGTAAGATTCTCAATATCATATCCAACGGTCAACACAATTTGATCCGTAACTAAGCCCTTTTCCACAAGATCCAATACTAAAAGTTCAATCATTTCCCGTACAACCAATTTTGCTTTTTCAAACTCATACGCGCAATGAAGAACCTGACCAGATCCCACACTATTATTGCTCGGTTTATATTGCTTCACCTCTGCAATGGTACATGGTTCCCATCCCCAGGCATGATCAATCAGAAGTTCCGCATTTACACCAAATAATTTATATAGCAAATTTTCGTTATAATAATCCGTTGTTTTTCCAATCGAACAGCGTGCCACGTCTCCCATCGTGTACATTCCGTTCTCTCTCAATTTCTTCGCATATCCACGTCCAACTCTCCAGAAATCTGTCAGCGGCTGATGATTCCACAACTGCTTTCGATAACTCAGCTCATCCAGTTCTGCAATTCGCACACCATCTTCGTCTGCCGGAATATGCTTTGCAACAATATCCATAGCTACTTTCGCAAGGTACATATTCGTTCCAATTCCTGCAGTTGCGGTAATTCCTGTTGTTCGGAAAATGTCTAAGATCATTTTCTTCGCAAATTCCCGCGGAGAAAGTCCTGAAGCCGGAAGGTATGTTGTCAGATCAATGAAAACTTCATCGATAGAGTAGACATGAATATCTTCTGGCGCAATATATTTCAAATAAAGATGATAAATCTTCGTACTATATTCCATATAAAGTGCCATTCTTGGCACTGCCGTTATATAAGAAAGTTCCCATTCGGGATGCTGTTCTAATTCTTTTTCATCATAAGAAAATCCCTCGAACCTTCTCTTCGGTGCACGTGTTACACGCTCCGCATTCACAGACTTTACTCTCTGCGCAACTTCAAAAAGTCGTGGGCGTCCTGGAATTCCCTGCCGCTTTAAGGAAGGTGTCACTGCCAGGCAGATCGTCTTCATTGTTCTTGACGCATCCGCAACAACTAAATTCGTGCACATCGGATCCAGTCCGCGCTCCACACACTCCACAGAAGCATAAAAGGACTTCAGGTCAATACACAAAAATATTCGATTTTCCATCATATCCTCTCCCTTCTGTTTCACATTTCTTTTCTTATTATACACGAAAATATGTTCTTTTTATAGGCTAGAAGCATTCTAAAATAGAAAAAAGCTCCGAAACATCTCTGCTTCGAAGCTTTGCTGCGGATGACAGGAGTTGAACCTGCACGGTCGCCCACTAGAGCCTAAATCTAGCGCGTCTGCCAATTCCGCCACATCCGCATAATGAGCGTGCGGGGATTCGAACCCCGGACAACTTGATTAAAAGTCAAGTGCTC
>CAZPZR010000076.1:0-7917 GCA_964591105.1 uncultured Lachnospiraceae bacterium
TCCACTGACAAAACCCAGTAAAATCAAGGGCTTTCAGTTCTCAAAACGTTAATTGTTGCGAACAAAATTCAATATGGATTTTCAAAATCCCCAGGACCAAGTCCTGGGGATTTTTTTTGTCATCAATGTGAATATGTTTTTAAAAAAGATAGAAACTTTTTCAAAACAGGATTGGATACATTCTCTTTATAAAAGACTCCGTAAGATAAGGTAATCTCTGGAATCAAAGGAACGTAAGCAAGCGAATTGTCTGCGTAAAGCATTTGAGGTAATATTCCAATCCCGTATCCTGCTTTGATCAGTGTCAGCATTTCGTGTAAATTTTCGGAATAGTAGATGGAAGATGGTGCAAACTTATGGCTAAGTAAATTTTGAACATTTGTAACTTGAGAAGGAATTTCGTAAGAATTACAAATGACCAAACTTTTTGATAACAGGTCGCTTTCCGAAAGCTCCTTTTTGGAAGCCAATGAATCATCTGCGGAAAGCGTGCAGCAGACAGGAATCTGAGCTAATTCGTAATAACAAAAATCATCACGCATAGGCAGATTATCCTTGTAGCCGAATAATACATTGATTTCATCGTGAATAAGCATATTTAAAAGAAGGCGAGAGGAAACAATACGAAGGAAGGGATGAATTTCCGGGAACTGTTTTCTGCATTGTGAAAGTAGTTTGGACAACAAAAATGAATCGGTTCCGTTGGAGCAGCCGATGGATAGAAGTTGAACACTTGTTTCGGAATGTGTTTTTATTTTTTGAGTTGTTAATTCTAATTTGGCAAGAATTTCTTTCGCGTCATTGAGAAATATGATGCCGGCAGGAGTTAAGCGTACACTTTTGGTAGAGCGACGAAATAATTTTGTGTCTAATTCTTCTTCTAAAGAGCGAATCTGTCGGGATACGGCAGATGTTGTAATATTCAGATGTTCGGCAGCTCTTGCAAAATTCAAATTTTCGGCCACTTCTACAAAAGTTTCTAATTGTTGTGTGTTCATATTTGATACCTCATTGTTGCGTTTTGTGCAACAATTTTACCATTTATTCACTTCACAATCAATCCTAAACATGATTAAATAATGATACTGTAATATGCTTTTTATAAAAAGCATATTATTTTTTTAATGTGGAATCAGCACTCGGAGTATGAGAGTGCTGACAATTAAAAAGAACTATGTTCCACATTTTGATACACAAGCATTGGGAACTTATTTGATTAAGAATGGTTTTCAAGTTTGCTGTTAATAAAAAAAGATAAGGAGAAGTGACAATGATTAAATTATTAAAAAAATTATCACGTCGCGATTGGGGATACGTAGGAATCTGTATTGCCTTTATCGTGGCACAGGTATGGTTGGATATGACAATGCCAGAATATATGAGTAAGATTACGATATTAGTGGAAACGCCTGGCAGTGAGATGTCTGAGGTTTGGAAGGCTGGTGGGATGATGCTGCTGTGTGCATTTGGAAGTCTTGTAGCTTCAGTGATTTGCGCTGTATTTTCAGCAAGGATTGGAAGTAACTTGGCATCTACACTTCGAAGCAGTATGTTTAATAAGGTGCAGAGCTTTTCTATGGAAGAAATCGGAAGATTTTCTACTGCAAGTTTAATTACACGCTCTACAAATGATATTCAGCAGGTATTGATGTTTATTGTTATGGGACTGCAGATGTTGATTAAAGCACCAATTACAGCGGGATGGGCAATCTACAAGATTGCAGATAAAGAATGGCAATGGACACTTTCTGTAGGTATTGCTGTGGTAATTCTTCTTGCTGTTGTGGGAATTTGCATTGCGCTGACTATGCCAAAATTCAAAAAGGTACAGCAGCTAACAGACGATATCAACCGTGTAACCAGAGAAAATTTAAATGGTCTTCGTGTAGTTCGTGCATATAATGCGGAGGGATACCAAGGAGAAAAATTTGAGAAAGCTAATGACATGTTGGCTAATACACAAATGTTCACACAGAGAACAATGGCATTCATGATGCCGTCTATGCAGCTTGTTATGAGTGGACTTTCGCTGTCTGTTTATTGGATTGGAGCTTATCTTTTGAGCAGAGTAGATACAGTTGATGGAAGAATCAGCATGTTTGGAGATATGATGGTATTTACACAGTATGGTATCCAGGTTGTAATGTCCTTTACAATGCTTGTTATGATTTTCATGATGTTGCCAAGATCTTCTGTTTCTGCGAAACGTGTCAATGAAGTACTTGATACCGAACCTTCTATAAAAAATGGAATTACGTCGGAAGGTAAAAAAGGTGTTGTCGGTGAAGTAGAATTTAAAAATGTATCTTTCCGATATCCTGATGCTGAAGAAGATGTGATTCACAATATTTCCTTTACTGCGAAGAAGGGAGAAACCGTTGCATTTATTGGTTCTACAGGATGTGGAAAGAGTACCGTGGTCAACCTTGTTCCTAGATTCTATGATGTAACAGAAGGCGAAGTATTGGTAGATGGTATAAATGTAAAAAAATACGATGAAAACACACTTCGCAATAAAATTGCTTATGTTTCACAAAAAGCAACACTTTTTTCTGGTTCTGTCCGTTCTAATATTGTATATGGCAGCAATGGAAAGAGTGAACCTACAACAGAAGAAGTAATGGAAGCAGTGGAAATTGCGCAGGCGAAAGAATTTGTGGATGGTTTGGAAGACAATTATGATGGTTATGTAGCACAGGGTGGTGCGAACTTCTCAGGTGGACAGAAACAGAGACTTTCTATTGCACGTGCTATTGCAAGGAAAGCAGAGATTATGATTTTTGATGATTCTTTCTCTGCACTTGACTATAAAACGGATCGTATACTTCGAAAGGCATTAGATGAAAAATGTGCAAATACAACAAGACTGATTGTAGCTCAGCGTATCGGTACGATTCGTGATGCAGATAAGATTATTGTTTTGGAAGACGGAAGCATCGTTGGTATGGGTAAACATGATGAATTGATGAAAAATTGTGAAGCTTATCAACAAATTGCTCTTTCACAGCTTTCAAAGGAGGAGTTAGCATAATGGAAAAAAAGGAATACGAATTCGGACAGACACAGACAAGAGTACGCCGCGGACCGGGTGGTCCTGGCGGTAGAATGGGCGGCGGAGAAAAAGCCAAAGATTTAATTGGAACTTGGAAAAAATTGCTATACTATTGCAAGACTTATACAACAGCATTCACGATTGCAATAGCATGCGCTATAATTGGTACAATATTACAGCTTTTGGGACCTAATAAACTGTCAGAAATATCAAAATATATTGAAGAAGGTCTTTTGACAGGAGAGATTGCATTAGATTCCATATTTACAGTAGGTATAACTCTCGTATTCTTCTACGCAGCAAGCTGGATTCTCGCTACTACACAGCATTGGATTATGGCTACGGTTACACAAAAGGTATCAAAATCCATGCGTAAAGACATTTCACACAAGATTAATCGCCTGCCAATGTGGTATTACAATCGTAATTCTACAGGTGATGTGCTGTCACGTGTGACGAACGATGTGGATACCATCGGACAGTCTTTGAATCAGAGTATCGGTAATCTGGTTTCACAGGTGGTTTTATTCTTGGGTAGCCTTGTGATGATGTTTATCACAAACTGGGTTATGGCGTTGACTGCTGTTGCTGCAACAGTGTTAGGATTTGTCTTTATGATGTTGATTATGGGAAGAAGCCAGAAATATTTTGTTCGCCAGCAGAGGGCTTTAGGTGCGCTGAACGGACATATTGAAGAAATATATGCTGGTCATACGGTTGTAAAAGCTTATAATGGGGAAGAACAGGCAATCAAAACTTTTGATGAAATGAACAGCAATTTACAAGAGTGTGCTTTTAAAGCACATTGCCTTTCAGGTCTGATGATGCCATTGATGACCTTTATTGGAAACTTTGCTTATGTGGCAGTCTGTATAGTGGGCGGAATCATGGCATTAAACGGCACGATTGATTTTTCTGTTATTGTCGCATTTGTATTGTATGTACGTTATTTTACACAGCCACTTTCACAGATTGCACAATCTATGCAGACACTTCAGTCCGCGGCTGCTGCAGGAGAGCGTGTGTTTGAATTTTTGGAAGCAGAGGAAATGGAAGATGAAAGTAACAAGGTTAAGAAACTTGAGAATGTGAAGGGCTTTGTCGAATTTGATCATGTAAAGTTTGGTTATGAAGATTCTGACAAAACGATTATTCATGATTTCTCTGCAACTGCAAAAGCAGGACAAAAGATTGCAATTGTAGGACCGACTGGTGCAGGAAAAACAACGATGGTCAATTTGTTGATGCGCTTTCATGAGATTCAGGGAGGAGAAATCCGCATTGATGGCGTTTCTACAAAAGATGTTAAGAGAGAAGATGTACATGATCAGTTCTGTATGGTACTGCAGGATACATGGTTATTTGAAGGTACTGTAAGAGAAAATCTTGTGTATTCTACACCGAATGTATCAGATGAAAAGATTAAAGAGGCCTGCAAAGCAGTTGGTTTACATCACTTCATCAAAACCTTACCGAAAGGGTATGATACGGTGCTGACAGATCAGGTAAGCCTGTCACAGGGACAGAAACAGCAGCTTACGATTGCACGTGCAATGATTGCAGATAAACCGATGTTGATTTTGGATGAAGCAACTAGTTCCGTGGATACAAGAACAGAATTGTTGATTCAGGAGGCGATGGATCAGCTGATGCACGGAAGAACTTCCTTTGTAATTGCACACCGACTTTCTACGATCAAGAACTCTGACCTGATTCTGGTTATGAAGGATGGAGATATCGTTGAGAAAGGAACTCACGATGAATTGATTGAGAAGAATGGTTTTTATGCAGAACTTTACAACAGCCAGTTTGAACAGGCTTCGTAAGATAGGAGGACAGGCATGAAATATAGATATATAACAATCGAACGTGAATATGGCAGCGGCGGAACGCTGATTGGAAAAAGGCTATCTGAAAAGAGCGGGATTCCATGTTATGGAAAGGAAATATTAGAAGCTGTTTCTAAGAAAGTGGATATTTCTGTGGAAGAAATTCAAAAGTATGAAGAAACGGTAAATACCAGTTTCATATACACTGCGTTTATGCTAGGACAAGCACAAGAAGGAAATGCAGACATGTTGTCTCGGGAAGGACATCTTTATATTGCAGAGCAGAAGGAGATTCAAAATCTTGCTGCATCCGGTTCGGCAATATTTGTGGGACATTGTGCTTCGGAGGCGTTAAAAGATAAAAAAGTATTGAATGTTTTTATCCGTTGTTCTGATGAAGAAGAAAAGAAGAAACGTATAGCGGAAGATTACGGAATTCATCTGAACGATGTTGAAACTATTTGTAAACGTTATGATAATAAGAGGGCAAAATATTATTTTGCTAATACTACAAAGAAATGGAATAATCTACAGAATTATGATTTGGTCCTTGATTCAGCGAAGTTGGGTATCGATGGGTGCGTTGACGTTTTAAATAGTATTTTGAAGGATGAAAAATAAAATAATGATACCAAAAAGAAAAGGATAATTCAGATGAAAATAGAAAATGGTCAAAGTACAGAATATCTGAATGTTGGGATAGATATCGGATCAACTACAACCAAAGTGGTTGTAGTTGATCCGGAAAAAGATATTATTCTATATTCAGATTATAGAAGACATTGTGCGAAGCAACTGCAAAGTGTGAAGAAAATATTACAATTACTGCAATCACGCTTTGGTGGAAAACAAATGAGGTTTTGTTTAACAGGATCTGGTTCGAAGCTTTTGGCGGAAAGACTGGATTTGCCTTTTGTGCAGGAAGTAGTAGCAAATGCTTATGCAGTGCAGAAAAAATTTAAGAATGCAGGAACTGCCATTGAACTTGGTGGGCAGGATGCAAAGATTATTTTCTTCCGTAAAAATACGAAGACAGGTGCTTTGGATGTATCAGATATGCGTATGAATGGGAGTTGTGCAGGAGGAACAGGGGCATTTATTGATGAAATTGCGTCTGTTTTAAAAACGTCTGTAGAGGAATTCGATGCATTGGCTTCGAAAGGTGAATGCGTTTATGATATTTCGGGAAGATGTGGCGTATATGCCAAGACAGATATTCAACCTTTGCTGAATCAGGGAGTGTCCAGAGAAAATCTTGCATTATCTACGTTTCATGCGATTGCAAAACAGACAATAGGAGGTCTTGCGCAAGGGCTCGACATTGAAAAACCGGTAGTATTCGAAGGTGGTCCACTGACATTCAATCCTACATTGGTTCGAGTATTTGCAGAACGATTAAATTTGTCTTCAGAAGAAATTCTAATTCCGGAACATCCGGAGTTAATGATCGCATATGGTGCAGCACTTGCTTTAGAGAAAATATTTTGTAAAACAGAAGGTACATATACATTAGAAGAACTTCAGAAAATTATAGATAGCAAAGAAGAGAGCTATCAAATGGATGCTGCAAATGCGGCTGTTCCTTTTTTTGAATCAGAAGAAGAAAAAGAAGCATTTCAAAAACGTCATGCACTTGCCAAAATACAACCAGTTTGTATGGAATCGGGGCAAGTGCTTAATGTCTATCTGGGGATAGATTCTGGAAGTACAACTACGAAATTTGTACTGATGGATGAGGAAGAAAATATTCTGGATTCTTTTTATTCACCCAATGAAGGAAATCCACTGCTTGTAGCAAAAGATGCATTGGTTGCTATGAGGGAACGCTACCAGAAGAAGGGAGTTACGCTGAATATTATTGCGGCAGGAACGACGGGATATGGAGAACTATTATTCGCAAATGCCTTTGATACGGAGTGTCATGTGGTAGAAACGGTTGCTCATGCGCGGGCTGCGGCGAAATATGTGGACGGAGCTACTTTTGTACTAGATATTGGTGGACAGGATATGAAAGCAATTTGGATTGACCATGGTATTATTAAAAATATTGTGGTGAATGAGGCTTGCTCTTCAGGATGCGGTTCCTTTTTGGAAAACTTTGCATCAACATTGAATATACCTGCGAATGAAATCGCAAAAGCTGCTTTCTCATCAGAAAATCCGGCAAATCTAGGAAGTCGTTGTACTGTTTTTATGAACAGTAGTATTATTACAGAACAGCGAAATGGAAAACTTCCGGAAGATATTATGGCAGGATTATGCCGTTCTATTATAGAAAATGTATTTACAAAAGTAATCAGAGTTTCCAATTTAGACAGTTTGGGTGATAAAATTGTAGTACAAGGTGGAACATTCTATAACGATGCCGTTTTACGTGCAATCGAACAATATATCGGACGTGAGGTTGTTCGTGCGCCATATCCTGGAATTATGGGAGCCATTGGTGCAGCGCTGACTGCCAAAGAAAAAGCGAAAAAAGGTGAGACGAAAAAAACATTTATTGGGCTAGAGGCAATGGATGATTTTGATTATACACAGGAATCGAATTCTCCATGTCCGTTTTGCACGAACCATTGTAAACGTACAATCGTTTCCTTTTCCAATGGAAAGAGATGGATTACCAATAACCGATGTGAACGTGGGGAAGTAATCGGTAATCCAAAGGATGAAAAAGTGCGGGAACAGGTAAAGAAAAAGAAAGAGAAGATGGACGAAGTTCCAAATCTGTTTCGAGTAAGAGAACAACTCCTGTTTCAGAATTATCCATATCAGATTCTTGAACAGGAAAAAGACATTACGATAGGATTGCCTCGCGTGCTTTCTTACTGGGATACGATGCCTTTTTGGACAACATTTTGGCAGGCGTTGGGATTTAAGATAAAAATTTCTGACAGCAGTACACGTAAGATTTATGAAAGTGGTCTGTCTGCGATTACTTCGGATACAGTTTGTTTTCCAGCAAAACTTGTCCATGGTCATTTGAGAAATCTGGCAGATAAAAAAGTAGATAGGATTTTTATGCCTTCCATTACAACA
>CAZPZR010000077.1:0-7905 GCA_964591105.1 uncultured Lachnospiraceae bacterium
TCTTAACACAAGTTTTTCTTTTTGTAAATAAATTAATTTATTTACAATATTTTTACACAATTGTTCGTTTTGGTACAGGGCAAATTGCAATTTAGGACGTAGCCTTTTTGCAAAAGGCTACGTCCTAAATTAAAAATCGCAGGCCTCAGCCTGCGATCTCCTTTTATTCACCAATCATCATTTTGATAATTTCTTCGTTTGTTTCTCTCATACCTTCTTTTCCAAGGCGTCCGATATTTCCAATGGTTGCTTCTACACCGGTCGTTACAATTCCGTCTCCAGCGTAGAACTGCTGTCCATGAAGGAACATGTTGTATCCAAGGATACCTGCATCTACAGATGATGCAATCTTCGCTGCACAGGATGCTTTTGCACCGTCACATACCATACCGGATACGATTGCAAGTGCATTGACTACTGTGTGGATTACTTCTTCGTATCCGCCGCCACAGAGATATGCGATTCCTGCTCCTGCTGCCGCCCCTGCACTTACAGCTCCGCAGTATGCGGATAATCTTCCGATTCCTGTCTTCTGGTGGATTGCTGTCAGGTTTGACAACGCGAGTGCACGATATGTTTTTTCTTTATCTGCACCAAGTTCTTTTGCGTATTCTAATACTGGAAGGGAACATGTCATTCCCTGGTTTCCGCTTCCTGCATTGATGATTACTGGAAGTTCGCATCCGTTCATACGTGCATCGGATCCTGCTGCCGCCATTGCTTTCGCGCGAGTTCTTACGTCATTTCCGTATGTAGCAAGAAGTACATTTCCAATGTTTGCTCCGTAATTTCCTTTTAATCCTTCTTCTGCAATCGCTGTATTGTATTCAATCTGACGATCCAGCACTTCTTTCACATCTTCTGTATCCATCGTATTGATGAAATCCCAGATGCTCTTCATATCAAGAAGGGAACGATCTGTCAGACCTTCTTCGTTTTCACCTTCTACTGGAATGTCCAGTAACTTTTCGCCATTCTTTTCGATCAATACAATGTTTGTATGATAGTTTGCAATACGAACCGTTGCGTATTCGTTGCCTTTGCTTACTTTTACAATAATTTCAAATGTAATCCCGCTGTCTACATGTTTCACAGTGATTGGCACATTTTCCATAAATTCTACCATCTGTGGTATTTTTTCAGGTTCTACTTCTGCGATTACTTCCAATTCTTTCTCAGCTTTTCCAGCGACAATTCCTGCTGTTGCCGCTGCCGGAATTCCTTTCAGCTGATTTGTATTTGGAACGATTACACTCTTTACATTTTTGATGATGCTTCCGCTTGCCCCAATTTCTACTTTTTCAGGAATGCACCCCAACACTTCTCTTGCCTTTGCTGCGGCATATGCTAATGCAATTGGTTCTGTACACCCCATAGCCGGAACCAATTCTTCTTTTAAAATCTGTATGTATGCGCTGTATTTAACATCTGTTTTCTGCATACTAATTTTCCTCCTTCTCAATGACGTAATTTTCGTAGGAAATTCTATCTAATGTAAATCCACGTCCGTGAACTTCATTGACCTGCTGAACTGTGATAAATGCTTTTTCATCAATTTCCTGAACCTTCTCTTTTGCTGCGTACAACTTACGGTTTGGAATAATGCACATCACTGCTTTTTTATCTTCTCTTCCATAACCACTTTCGATGTGAACCATTGTCACACCGATATCCTGATTCTTCAGCATTTTATCACGAATCTCTTCGTAATGATCGGAAATGATGAACATCTGCAACTGTGACTGTCCCATAACCAGAACTTTATTCATAATCATTGTCTGCAGAACAAGTAAAATTAATCCATACATAATCTGTTCTGGATCGGAGAACATCATCTGCAGCCCCAGAACTACGAAGTCTACAAAGTAAAGAAGTAAGGACACGGAAATATGTGTAACCTTATTCAATACAATTGCGATAATGTCTGTTCCACCTGTAGAAGAACCTACACGGATAATAATTCCAACCCCAATTCCAAGTGTTGCTCCCGCATAAATGGTTGCAAGCATCATGTTATCCGTCAAAGTCGAAATTCCCGGAATCTCCTGAATGATTGCAAGGAACGTTGGATACGCAATCGCACTTCCAATTGTTGCAATGATAAATTTCTTTCCAAGTGCAACCGCACCAAGAATGAACAGCACGGCATTAACCCCATACACAATCACAGAAAGATTCATGGATGGAAAATAATGACTGATTGTCAATGATACACCCGTTGCTCCTCCCATGATGGTACCAAACGGTACAATGAATGCCGCTACGCAGAATGCCAGCAGAATGTTCCCAATGAGGATTCCGCCGATCGTCATCATCATGTCTTTCATTTTTTTGTTATTTTTCATTTTAAAACCCCCAAGATTTTTTTTTGAAATGAAATACCCTATCTTTATCTGGGATTGTTAAGAAATCCCTTTCATGGTGAGCTGAATTCGTTTTTTCTTCATATCCACACTCATCACTTTTACATCTACAATATCTCCAACAGACAGCACTTCTAATGGATGTTTAATAAATTTCTTGTCCGTAATCTCGGAAATATGCACTAGACCGTCCTGATGAACACCAATATCTACAAACACACCAAAGTCAATAACATTTCTTACTGTTCCTTTCAGAACCATTCCCTCTGTAAGATCCTTCATATCAAGTACGTCCGTACGAAGGATTGGTTTTGGCATCTCATCACGTGGGTCACGTCCTGGTTTTTCCAATTCTTTGACAATGTCACGAAGTGTGATTTCCCCAATGCCAAGTTCCTCTGCAAGCTTTTTGTAGTCTTGAATTGTAAGTGACAGACCTGTCAGTTTTCCGCCACGGATGTCTTCTAAACGGAAGCCCTGTTTTTTCAATAATGCTTTTGCAGCTTCGTAAGACTCTGGATGCACGCTTGTTCCATCCAATGGATTTTCTCCATCCTGAATTCTCATAAACCCTGCGCACTGTTCAAATGCCTTTGGTCCCAGCTTGGCAACTTTCAAAAGCTGCTTACGATCTGTAAACTTTCCGTTTTCCTCACGGTATGCCACAATATTTTTCGCAATCGTACCAGAAATTCCTGAAATGTATGCAAGCAGTGGTGCAGAAGCAGTATTTAAGTCTACCCCAACTTTATTTACACATCCTTCTACGACACCTGACAAAGCTTCTCCCAGTTTTTTCTGGTTCATGTCGTGCTGATACTGACCTACTCCGATTGCTTTTGGCTCAATCTTAACAAGTTCTGCCAAAGGATCCTGCAAACGTCGCGCAATAGAAGTTGCACTTCTCTGTCCCACGTCAAAGTTCGGAAATTCTTCTGATGCCAGTTTACTTGCTGAGTACACAGATGCACCTGCTTCGTTGGTAATCACATACTGCACTTTCTGTGGAATCTCTTTTAATAATTCCACAATGAACTGCTCAGACTCTCTGGATGCAGTACCATTTCCTACAGAAATCAGCGTAATATTATACTTTGCAATAATCTTCTTCAACAGATCTTTAGATGCCTTGATCTTCTGAGGTGTTGTTGGAGCTGTCGGATAAATCACCGTTGTTCCAATTACTTTTCCTGTTGGATCTACAACTGCAAGTTTACATCCTGTTCGGAATGCCGGGTCCCAGCCCAGCACAGTCTGTCCCACGATTGGTGGCTGCATCAAAAGCTGTTCCAAGTTTTTTCCAAATACTGTAATTGCTCCATCTTCTGCACGCTCCGTCAATTCATTCCGAATCTCACGTTCAATTGCTGGTGCAATCAGGCGCTTGTAGCTGTCTTCTACAACATCCTTTAAGATTGGTGTTGTATATGGGTTCTCGCTGTGAATCGTCTGTTTTTCCAAATAACGGATAATCTCTTCTTCCGGAGCTTCTATCTTAACATTCAGGAACTTTTCCTTTTCTCCACGATTCAATGCCAGGATACGGTGTCCCGCCAATTTGCTGACTGGCTCTTCGAAATCATAGTACATCTCATATACAGATTCCGCTTTTTCATCTTTCGCCCCAGAGATTACTTTCCCCTTACGTTCTGTTGCTTTTCGAATCCAGATACGATAATCTGCTTCGTCAGAAATTCCTTCTGCAAGAATATCTTTCGCTCCCGCGATTGCCTCAGCAACTGTCTTCACATCTTTCTCTTCATTCACATAATCTTTCGCAACTTCTTCGATGGGTTCCTTCGCCTGCTGAAGCGTAATGTAAGCTGCCAGTGGTTCCAGACCCTTTTCCTTAGCAATCGTAGCTCTTGTTCTTCGTTTTGGTCGATATGGTCGGTATAAATCTTCTACTACAACCAGCGTTTCTGCTGCAAGAATCTGCTGTTTCAACTCTGCGGTCAATTTCCCCTGTTCTTCTATGCTAGAAAGAACCTGCTGTTTCTTTTCTTCCAGGTTACGCAAATATACGAGACGTTCATATAACTTACGAAGCTGCTCGTCATCCAGCGTTCCCGTTGCTTCTTTTCGATATCTGGCAATAAATGGAATGGTGTTACCTTCATCAATCAAGCGAACCGCTGCATCTACCTGCCATCTCTTCACACCAAGTTCTTCTGTAATTTTCTGATTAATATCCATGTGCTGTCCCTTTCTGTCTCTTTACGCATGTGATATTTCCACATACCGCAGTATATTATAGACGAAATTTCCCCTCTGTGCAACGATTCTTCCAATACAGAGTTCACTCTGTTTTCTTGAAAATTCACCCTCTTCATGCTATACTGTCTACACGAATAAAATTATGGAGGAATCTATTGCATGAATGAAGTAAATCAGCCAAAAGAATTGTCCAAACAGCAGTTAAAATCCCGCGAAACAAAGTCTAAGATTTTCCTTGCTGCCAAGACCATTCTTCGGAAACATGGATACGAACAATTATCCATCAAAAACATTTGTGAAGAAGCCGGTGTCTCCAATGGAAGTTTTTACCATCATTTTAAGACCAAGGACGATTTGTTGTCTTATTATATTGAGGAACAGCCAAGTATCAATCCAGATCTTTTGGATTTACCTGCCAACGCTTCCGAAGCAAAGAATACGATTATTTATGTTTATTTAAATTATGTTGACTACTGTATGGAACTTGGTGTAGAATTCATGTCCAATTATTACACACCAAAGAACCAGTCTCTGAACCCACTGATTCGAACAGAACGTCCATACCCTATCGTCACAGTTCAGAACTACTTGCAGAAATGTCTGGATGCCGGACTCTTTTCTTTCAATCACAGCTTGGAAGAAATTACCACTGATATTCGTATGATCGTTATCGGAAATGTATTTGAGTGGTGTTTAAAAAATGGGGAAACTGATTTCCGCGGCAACATGCAGCGGTCTTTGGAAATATATTTGAATGGTGCATTTTAGCATCCAATTTATTTACAATGAGAGGAATTTTAATATATGTATGTATTTATCGTAAATCCGAATGCCCGCTCAGGTCTAGGCCATCAGATTTGGAAATCGTTGGAAACGATTTTGATTGAGGAAGCTATTGAATATACGGTACATTTTACAAAATATCAGTCGCATGCCACAAAGCTTGCGAAAGAAATCACATCACAGCCTGACGCTTGTACTTTGGTAGTTCTTGGGGGCGATGGAACCATCAATGAAGTGGTAAACGGAATCGTTAATTTATCAAAAGTTACACTTGGATATATTCCAATTGGATCCAGCAACGATTTTGCGCGTGCACTGAAGCTGTCTACAGATGCCGAAAGTGGACTGCGTCACATTTTAAAACCATCCAGATATATGGATCTTAATATTGGAACTATTTCTTACATGGGAAAGAAGCGACGTTTTGCTGTCAGTGCCGGCATGGGATTTGACGCTGGAGTTTGCCATGAAGTTGTAATTTCTAAACTAAAGAAATTTTTCAACAAACTCCATTTAGGGAAATTGACTTATATTGCAGTTGCAATCCGTCAACTCGCAACGCAAACGCCTAAGCCTTTGACATTAATCCTGGATGACTCCGAGACAATCACTTTTGAAAAGACTTATTTCGTAGCAGCAATGAATAACCGCTACGAAGGTGGTGGATTTATGTTTTGTCCGAAAGCTCAGCCAGATGATGACATTTTAGATATCATTGTTGCTGCTGATCTTCCGAAGCTGAAAATTTTATTATTACTTCCAACAGCACTCAAAGGTTGGCATGTGTACGTCAAAGGAATTCACACTTACCAGTGTAAAAAAGCTGAATTTGTCAGCGAACGCGCCTTACCTGTTCACACAGATGGAGAACCTGTATTTTTGCAAAAGCAGATGACTGCTGAATTAGAACCTAAACGTATTCGACTGATTCTTAGCTAATTATGGGGAATTCGAAATTTTTTTTAATTTGCTTGAAAGATTTTATTAAGAATCCGTGAACTTCCTTGTTGATTTCCTATTTTCGTGTTATAATCGCGAAATGTAAAATGAAATAAAAGGAAGTGTATAACCACACATGGAAAAATTCAAACAATTTATTTTGAAATACAGACATGCCTGGGTGCTCTTATATACCTTCATATACATGCCTTGGTTCACTCACTTAGAAAAGACTGTGACCAAGAATTACTATTTGATACACTCACCGTTGGATGACTATATTCCATTCATCGAGTATTTCATAGTACCCTATCTATTTTGGTTCGCATTTATGATGATTACAGGCTTGTATTTCTTCTTTACTGATAAGACAGAATTTTATCGACTTGCTGCATTTTTGTGCACAGGGATGACCTTATTTTTGATCATCTGTACTGTCTTTCCGAACGGACAGCATTTGAGACCGACCACATTCGAGCGCGATAATATTTTTGTAGATTTGGTGAAGATGGTATATGAAAAGGATACTCCTACCAACGTGTTACCAAGTATCCACGCATTTAATTCTATTGGAATCTGTATTGCGGTTGCACACAGTCAGTCCTTGAAGCAGCATAAAAATCTTCGCTATGTGGCGTACTTTGTTGCTTCACTGATTATACTTTCAACTGTATTTTTAAAACAGCATTCTATTACGGATGTAATTGCCGCTGTTGTGATGACAGCAATGATTTATCCATTTATCTATGTTGGACAAAAAAAGAAAATTTCAATTGGGGACAGTGTTATTTGCAAATAGCACTGCCCCCAATTTCTTTTAAATATATTTTTCAAATGCTGTCGGTATTGGATATTTTTCTTGTATCTCATTAAATTCTATGAATAAAAAGTCTTTTTTATTTGTCTTTTCCAATTCATCCACAATAATTTCATAACCAATCATATGCCATTCTACATGACTAAAAATATGCTTTGCGTTTTCCAGCGGACGAATGTGTACCGGCATTAACCCAATTTCTTTGCTATAAGCAGTTACTTCATCCATGGTCAGATGTCCTCCCAGATTCGGAAGTTCATAAAGCCCAGCAAGCAATCCTTTTTTTGGCCGTTTTGCAATGGCTAACTCACGATTGTCGCGAAACACTAATATGGTTTTTTGCTCAATGCGTCGTTCCTTCGCTTTTGCCTTCACTGGAATTCTATCCGTGATATTCCGTTGTCTCGCAAGACATTCCTCTGCGATTGGACATTCCTGACACTTTGGCTCTCCATTTGGCACACAGACAATTGCTCCAAGTTCGATCAATCCCTGATTAAAATCACTGGCTGCATCTTGTGGAATCACTTCTTCTAATTGTTCTTCTATGCGTGTTTTCGTGCTTTGTTTCATGATGTCCGATTCATCCGCGGTTACTCTTGTTACAACACGAAGTACATTTCCATCTACGGCTGGTTTTGCAATTCCATAAGCAAAGGAGCTGATTGCACCAGCTGTATAATTACCAATCCCCTGCAAACTCCGGATTTCTTCGTATGTTGTCGGGAATTTTCCTCCATGGATTTCCACAATTTGTGTCGCAGCTTTCTGCATATTCCGCACACG
>CAZPZR010000078.1:0-7479 GCA_964591105.1 uncultured Lachnospiraceae bacterium
TGATTCCAAAAGAAATTCAGAACTTTGAGAAGTTCCAGACAGATTTTGGAAAAGTCATGAAGTATATATCGGTATCAGACGAGAAAGAAAAGTATCGAGCAGTAGCCAATGAAGAACCTTATAAAGAGATTAAAGCGGAGACAGCCAGACTTTTGAATGAATGTGTGGGCTTGAATCTGCGGATTGAAGAGGAGGAAGAGAACGTGAAAGTGTGTAAGGCCGTGCAGGATATTAAAGAGGAAGGAAGAGAAGAAGGAAAAGAAGAAGGGATTACAATTGGAGAAGCACGTGGACGCGAAGCGGGAAAGTTTGAAGCAGAAGAACGTTTTTCAAAACTGACAAACTACTTAGAAAAAGAACATCGCGTGGCAGAGATTGTAAAGGCAGCAAAGGATAAAGAATATCGTGAGCAGTTATATCGAAAATATGGGATAGAATAGTTACTGATTTCTTGCGGGAAATTTACAAAAGTGTTATGCTTAAACAAATACTTTTGTAAAGACATTGCTGGAGGAAATATGGGGAATACGAATATTACAAACCGGGAGGTTAAGCGTAGAAATCGTAATAGAATTTATCAGTATATGCGCAAGAAGGGGATCGTTTCGAATCCAGATATTGCACATGATTTGAAACTGAGCCTTCCGACTGTAGCTCAGAATACAAAAGAACTTGTAGAAAAAGACCTGTTGTTGGAAAGTGGGGAAATGGATTCAACGGGTGGAAGGAAAGCCAAGGGATTGGTGATCAATTCTAACTCAAGAATGGCAATTGGACTTGATATTACGAGAAATCATGTGGGTGTTTTATTAACGAATCTTATAGGTGAAATATTAGCTTACGAAAGAATTCATTATCCGTTTTCAGAAACAGAAGAATTTTTTCAGGGGTTAAATGATATTGTTGAACGCTTTATTGAACAGCATGTGGAACAAAAAGAAAGATTGTTGGGGATTGGTATTTCAATTCCTGGTATTGTGGATTTGAATAACAGGGAAATTGCAACTTCTCATATTCTTGGACTAAGAGGTCTTTCTTTCGAAAAGTTTGAGAAATGTTTTCCATATCCTTGTATTTTTCTAAACGATGCGAATGCTGGGGCTTTTGCGGAAGGACTACAGGATGGAGGGAGATTTTTCTATCTTTCGCTTAGTAATACAGTAGGAGGATCATTCTTTGATGAGGGAAAGATTATGTATGGAAAAGATTTTCGATGCGGTGAAATTGGGCACATGATTCTTGTTCCCGATGGATTGCCTTGTTATTGTGGAAAGTCGGGATGTATGGATTCTTACTGTAATGCAAAGAAATTATCGCATATGGCAGATGGTGTATTGGAAAAATTTTTCGAAGAGCTTCAACAAGGGAATGCTGAGATGAAAGAAGCTTGGGAAGAGTATAGCAAGTATTTGGCAATTGCGGTCAATAACATTCATATGGTATTGGATTGTGATATTATTTTGGGTGGTTATGTTGGGAGTTATATAGGTGAATACATTCCAGAAATTAGGAAAAAAGTGTCTGACTGTAACACGTTTATAGAGGATGGATCGTTTATAAGAGCATGTAATTATAAAGTTGCCGCAGCAGCATTTGGTGCAGCATCCTATGTGATAGAATCGTTTGTAGAACAAATATGATGAATGAGAAAGAGAATTTCGTGAGGAATTCTCTTTTTTAACGAGGAAATTTCTCAGATTTAGAGTGAGAGAAACTTGCGGTTTCTATGTAAGAATACAACAGATTTCTTTCTGAAAGATATTGACATAAAATTCGAGATTGATTATTATGTAAATACTTAATAAAACTATTTTATAAAGGGATTAAAAAAGAGAACGGGAGGAAAAATGATGGAAGAACATGGAGTAGAGAACAAAGATACGAATATTAAAGTTCCGTTGATTAGCAAGATTGCATACGGAATGGGGGATGTGGGCTGTAATTTTAGTTGGATGTTTGTTGGAAACTTTCTAATGATATTTTACACAGACGTTTTTGGTATCAGTATGAGTGCAGTTGCAACGCTAATGTTGTTTTCACGATTTTGGGATGCGATTAACGACCCAATTGTTGGTGCATTGACAGACAAGACTCAAAGCAGATGGGGACGTTACCGACCATGGTTGCTGATAGCAGCACCTATTACGGCTGGAATTTTGATTTTATCCTTCTGGGCACACCCGAATTGGTCTTCGACGGCAAAGATTATCTATATGACAATCACATACTGTGCTTTGGTTTTAGGATATACGTGTGTAAATATTCCATATGGAACCTTGTGTGGAGCGATGACACAAAATATTGAGGAACGTGCAAAGATTAATACGTTTCGTTCAGTAAGTGCAATGATTGCAATCGGAATCATCAACATAATTACGATTCCGCTGATTTCCTCGCTCGGACAAGGAAGTGACAAGAAAGGATATCTTTTAGTCGCAATTTTGTATGGCTGCATTTTTGCGGCATGTCATGTATTCTGTTTTGCCAAAACGAGGGAAGCAGTGAAAGTACCTGAGAAACAAAAGATTTCTTTGAAAAAACAGTTATCAGCGGTAGCGAAAAACAAGCCATATTTGATTGCAGTTGCTGGTCAATTTTTGTTTGGGGTAACTCTTTATGGAAGAAATGCGGACGCTCTTTACTATTTTACATATGTAGAAGGAAATCAGGCATTATTTAGCACCTATTCTCTTTGTATCATAATTCCTTCTATCCTTGGCGCGGCATGTTTTCCACCATTATTCCGACTGACGAATAACAAAGGGAGAGCAGCATCTATTTTTGCGTTGTTGACAGGCGTTAGTATGTTTGTAATGTACTTCTTCAGTGTGGGAAGTACACCGGTTCCGTTTTATATCTTTTCTTGTTTTGCACAGTTTTTCTTTTCAGGATTTAATACAGCAATTTATGCAATAATTCCAGACTGTGTAGAGTATGGAGAATGGAAAACAGGTCTTCGTAATGATGGATTTCAATATGCGTTTATCTCTTTAGGAAATAAAATTGGGATGGCAATTGGAACGTCAGCGTTAGCCGCTATTTTAGGGGCATGTGGTTATGTGGCTAATGCGCAGCAGAACGATACAGTACTTGCAGTGATGAAGCATTCGTTTACAACCATCCCAGGTATTTTGTGGATCCTCACTGCAATTGTATTGTTCTTTTACCGTTTGAATCGAAAAGCATACAACCGAATTGTTGAAGAAATTCAAGAAAGAAAACAGTTGTAAACATTACCAGGTAAGGATATACTGGGGATAAATGGTCTGAAAACCTTTTGGAAAATGAAAAGAAAAGAGGGCTTACATATGAGCGATTTTTCAAAGATGAATCATTTGTCTCCAGAGTTAAAGATACTGGTTGTAAATGGACAAACATTAGTAGACGAAGCAAAAGCAAAGTCAAAAGAGAAATTTCATGATTTTGATCTTACAGCGAAAATGCAGCTTCGTGATGACTGGAAATCTGTAGAAAAGAAAATCAAAGCCATCAGCAAGGGAAAGGTCACACCGAATTCCGCGAAAGAACTGGAGCTTGCAACCCTTCGTTTGCAGACGACTTTGAATGGATTATTAAAGTTTTTTTAGAAATAGTTCTAATTTCGAAAATTCGTTTTTCGAAACTGATTTGGTGTTAAATCAAATCGCTTTTTAAACAGTCGATTAAAATTTGAAATATTGTCAAAGCCGCATTGTTCTGCGAGATCAAGCACTGTCAGTGTTGAATTTTTCAAAAGAGCAGCGGCTTTTTCTAGTCGATAATCAATCAAGTAGGTTCCGAAAGAGGTGCCGGTCATTTCCTTAAACCAGCGCATAAAATGACTTTCGCTGTAGCCGCATTCGGAAGCAATCTTTCCAACAGTCAATTTCTGGCTGTACTCTTCCTCAATTCTTGAGAGCACAAATTTCAATTTCTGCATATTTTTATCCGTAGACATAATATTTGAGGTAGGCATTTGAAAAAGCTGTGCAAAAATTAGCATAAGATTTCCTTTGACTGCCAACTCGTAACCAATAGATTTCTGATCACATAATTGATCAGAAGAATCCAGTAACTGTTGAATACGGGTATGCAATTCATGACCAGATGGAATGTATACAGGAAAGGATACTTTCTTTTGCTGCAGCGGCTGCCAATATTTTAGAAAACAAAGGTCAAACGTATTGCTTTCTACAAAGTTCAAGTCAAAAATGATATTTTCATACTCCATACGTTCGCCGACAATCTGACGTAATCCGTGCACATGCTCCGGCAAAATGATGAAAATATCTCCTGCTTGTGCTTCATAAGTTTCGAAATCTACAAACACAAGTCCCTTTCCTTTTTTAATATAAATAATCTCAACGCTATCCTGCCAATGTACGGGAACAAAGGTAAAATCCAGCGGAATTGTACAAGGATAGACATTGTAAGCGAACATGGAATTGGCATGTCGTTTTGTTTCGTGATAACCAGTAGTCGTCTTGGAAGAATCTGTGGAAATGATATTCATACGTCTCCTCCTTTGCATGGATGAAAAATCTATCTTATGATAGGATTGTACAATAATTTGGTTGTATTGTACAAGAATAAATTAAAAAAATGTGATAAAAATACAGATAGATAAATCTTACAAAGTTAGCAATGTACTTGGAAAGAGAACGAAGATGAACGCAAAAGCAATAGAACAGAAAGTAAGAAATATGTATTAGAAAATTAGTTGCAATTAAGAAAAATAATAAAAAAGCATTTGCTGAGTGTTTAGAGAAGAAACAGGGTGTATCTGTTAATGTTGACAACATGTTCACTATTCAGTCAAAGCGTCTGCAGAGTATAACGAGGATATTTGAAAATTGTAAAAATTTATAGTTTTATAAGGGCGGTGGTGTAATGCCATCGCCCTTGCTTTTTCTATGATAGAACTATTATTCAAGAATGTGCTGCATATCGTCAGGAAGTGGAGCTTCGAACTCCATCCATTTCCCAGTGATAGGGTGAGCAAATGCAATCTTATGAGAATGCAGTGCCTGACGTTGAATGAACTCCATATCTGGATGATATAGATAGTCACCTACAAGTGGGAATCCCAGATATTTCATATGAATACGAATCTGATGAGTACGCCCTGTTTCGAGTTTTAATTGAACCAAGCTGTGTCCATTCTTATAATCGATGGTCTGGTAATGTGTGACTGCCCGTTCGCCATGTTCCCAATCTACACAGCGTTCGATGATTGTTCCGTCTTTGCGTCCCAAAGGTGCATCAATTGTGCCGGAAGCAGGGGAGACCATGCCACGGACAATTGCCAGATATTCACGATGGAATTGGCGGTCACGTACCATGCAGGATAGGATATTGCCACTTACCAGATGTTTTGCTACGACAGTCAGACCGGAGGTATCACGATCCAGACGATTGGAACAACGGAAGATAAAAGGCTTTCCCTGCTCTTGATAATACCATGCCAGTGCATTTGCCATGGAATTAGTATAATTGTTCAGAGAAGGATGAATTGGCATCCCCGCAGGCTTGTTCAGCACAATGATATCTTCATCTTCATAGACAATATGGAGCGGAAGATTGGTTGGAGGAATCTTCTCAGAGCATTCGGTCTCCTGAATATGAATGGACAGGTGGTCACCGGCTTTCAAAAGTTGCTTCATATAGTAATGTTCCCCGTTTACAATCACGCTTTTTGGCATACGCTTAATTTCTGTGAGATTTTGAGAAGAGTACCCCCTGCGTTTTAAAAACTGCTCTACGCGTAGTCCCTCATCTTTTGGTTCTATCTGATATTCAATGGTACGATTCATTGCAATTCCCTCATGTTTTCGATAAAATAGATGCAACGATTATAACACATTTACAGGAGGAAAAACATGACAAGTTTAAGTACACTCTGTTATATAGAAAAAGATGAAAAATATTTGATGCTTCATCGCACAGTAAAGAAAAATGATGTGAATAAAGACAAGTGGATCGGTGTAGGCGGACACTTTGAACAGGATGAGAGTCCGGAAGAATGTGTGCTTCGAGAAGCAAAAGAGGAAACAGGTTATACCCTGACATCTTACAAATTCCGTGGACTTGTGACTTTTATCTCAGGAAATGGAATTACGGAATATATGTCATTATTCACTGCAGACCAATTCGAGGGAGAAGAGATTGCGTGTGATGAAGGCGAATTGGAGTGGGTTGAGAAAGAAAAAGTCTACGACCTGAATTTATGGGAAGGCGATAAAATTTTCTTGCGCCTGCTCGTGGAAACAGATGAATTTTTCTCATTGAAATTAGTTTATGATGGGCACGACAAATTAGTGGATGTACAGCTCAACGGAAAACCTATGGCATTTTAGAATGAATTTATAAAAAGGATAACATTTTTTAAAATATTCGGTTATACTGATGATAGGTGAAAATGAAAGTACGAATTCACAGATGAAAGAGAGGAAAATAAAGATGGCAATCGTTCATTTAACAAAAGAAAATTTCGAAAAAGAAGTAATGGAAGCAAATGTACCAGTGCTGATTGATTTCTGGGCAACATGGTGTGGACCTTGTCAAATGGTAGCGCCAGTCCTCGAAGAAATTGCCAATGAACATTCAGATGTAAAAATCTGCAAGGTGAATGTGGATGAAGAACCAGAACTTACAAAGAAGCATTTTGTAATGTCTATTCCAATGTTTTTCGCATACAAAGATGGAAATGTAGTGAAGCGTGATGTTGGAGCAAAGACAAAAGAAGAACTACTTGCGATGATTGACGCGGCAAGATAAGAAAAAGCATACGAAGGAAGAAGATATGATAGAAACAGGAATCATTAATTCAAGATTTCAGGTACTTCATTTGAAACATATGGAGTACATTCTGGCAGCAAAGATGCGTTGCAATAAACTTTATATCGGAATCAGTAATCCAGACCCTTTGCATTCGAAAGGGTCTGTGAATGATGAAAATAGAGGAACGAAGGCGGCGAATCCACTGACGTATTTTGAACGATGTGAGATGATCAAGCGGGCAATGGCAGAGTTTAAAGTGCCAGAGTACGAATATGAGATTGTTCCATTTCCGATTGATACGCCAGAGTATCTTTCCCATTATACACCGAAGGATGCGGTATATTTCATGGGACTTTGCGATGCATGGGATGAAGAAAAGTATAAGATATTGAAAGCGTTAGGTGCGAAGATTGAAGTACTCTGGAGAAGACCGGGGCAGGAAAAAGGAATTACGGGCGCCTGGGTGCGAAGCTGTATTGCGACAGACCATGAATGGGCACATATGGTACCAAAGAGCGTATACAAATATCTGACAGAAACGAGCCTTGACAAGAGAATAAAGCGTCTGGAATTAATGAGAATCGAAGAAAAACAAATTTTGTAAAAAAAGGGGTTGACTTTTGGCGAAAAACAAGTATAATGATATATGTTCGCTGAAACGAAACGATGCGGAATGGTGTAATTGGCAGCACAGCAGACTCTGACTCTGTTAGTAGGGGT
>CAZPZR010000079.1:0-7011 GCA_964591105.1 uncultured Lachnospiraceae bacterium
GATCATCACAGAAGATACAAAGAAAGCAATGAAGAAAATCCTTCGCGACATTCAGGATGGATCTTTCGCAAAAGAATTCCTTCTCGATATGTCACCAGCAGGTGGTCAGGCTCACTTCAAAGCAATGAGAAAACTGGCAGCAGAACATCCAGCAGAAAAAACAGGAAAAGAAGTAAGAAGTCTTTACAGCTGGAGCGATGCAGACAAGATCATCAACAACTAATTATGAAGAAAAATATCCCATCACGCGTAATGTGTGGTGGGATTTTTTGCAGTTATCAGACAAAATAAATTTAAGATATCCATTTCCTATACAAAAAAACTGTGATAATATAGTCATATAAGAAACGGGAAAAAATATAAGGAGGAATCACAACCATGGATGAAAGATTAGAAGACCTTCGGTCAAAACGGAATCCAAAAGCGCGTATCAAAATTATGAAAGGACATTTTGCAACAAGCAACTCTCATCTGAATACATATATTGATATGTCAACAGTTAAGACAAGACATAACAATGCAAGAGAAGCAGCGAAAGAGTTGGCAAGTGAGTATATGAGCAATACTTACATCAACACGATTGTATGTCTGGATGAGACAGAAGTAATTGGAACGTTTATGGCAGAACAGTTGGCAGACACGAACCGAATGTCTTTGAGCTACAAGAATAATATTTCCGTTATTACACCAGAATTTAATACACTTGGACAGATTATGTTCCGTGACAATAAGCTGCGTATGATCGAAGATCAGCAGGTATTGATTTTGGCAGCATCTGTGACAACAGGTAAGACAATCAATCGTGCGATTGAATCTATTTTGTATTATGGAGGAACCATTTGTGGAGTCTGCTCAATCTTTAGTGCGGTAAATAAAGTGGCAGGTATGGATATTAAGACAATCTTCACAAGTAGAGATGTACCAGACTATCGTGCATACGATGTACATCATTGTCCACTTTGCGGAGAAGGCAAGAAAGTGGAAGCACTTGTAAATAGTTACGGATATTCGAAGTTATAAAATAGAATAAAAGACAAAAAGAAAGACAACCACATGACGGTATGGTTGTCTTTTTTTAATACTCTATTCTAATTAAGCAATTGAGTCTACAGCTTTTGATAAACGAGCAATTTTTCTAGAGCATGTGTTTTTGTGGTAAACACCTTTGCTTCCAGCTTTGTTGATTTCGCATACAGCTTCTTTAAGAGCAGCTTTAGCAGCTTCAACATCTTTCTTTTCTACAGCTGTTTCAACTTTCTTTACGTAAGTTTTAACTTTAGATTTGATTGCTTTGTTTCTTGCAGCTTTTGTTTCGTTTACTAAAATTCTTTTCTTTGCAGATTTAATATTAGCCAACTTGTCCACCTCCACATTTTTATTTCGAAATTATATAGTCTATTCACGGTTCGTTAGAGCCGGACACGGACGTTCTAACGAAACATACGAATTTATTTTAACAAAAAATCTTAGTTTGTCAATACATATTTGCGAAATTGTTGTAAAAACTAGTAACAATAAATGACAGATGAGAGGGAAAATGAGAATGATTGATAAATATAACGTTCGAACGGATTTGGCTTTGGAAGAAAAGGAACGATTTGAATCGGATCATGTTGAAATTTCCGGCGTTGTTCTTGAGGAATCTTACGATGAAGAACGGGAAATCAAAGTGACGACAGTTAAAATTGAAACGGAAAATGGTGCGAAGACGATGGGAAAGCCTGTGGGAACTTATCTCACGATGGAGGCACCGAACCTGGTTGTTCCAGATGAGGACTATCATATGGAAATCTCGAAGGAACTTGCCGATTACATGAAGCAATTTCTCCCAGAACAGAAGGACTATTCAGTCATGGTGGTAGGTCTTGGAAATCGACAGGTGACGCCTGATGCACTGGGACCTTATGTGGTCGATAACCTTCATGTGTCACGGCATATTGTGAAGGAATATGGGAAATATGCCATGGGCGAAGAGCATGTAAATCTTGTGAGCGCAATTGTTCCAGGCGTGATGGCGCAGACAGGAATGGAAACGGTGGAAATCATCCGTGGGGTTGTGGAAGAAACGAAGCCGGATATGGTAGTAGTCATCGATGCTTTGGCAGCGCGAAGTGCGAAACGTCTGAACCGCACGATTCAAATCGCAGATACAGGGATTCATCCGGGGTCTGGCGTTGGGAATCATCGAAATGCAATTACGAAAGAGACGGTGGGGGTTCCGGTGATTGCCATTGGCGTGCCAACAGTGGTGGATGCGGCAACGATTGTAAATGATACAATGGAAAATCTGATTCAGGCGTTGGAATCTTCCGAAACATTGCGAGGGGTAGGATTAGTACTACAGGGATATCATGAAGCGGAGAAATATGAGTTTATACGAGAGCTGATTTCTCCACATTTGAATGGGTTGTTCGTAACGCCAAAAGACATTGACGAGACAGTAAAACGTATCAGTTACACCATATCAGAGGCACTGAATCAGGTGTTCTAAACCGGACATGCACATATTCGCAGAAGTTTCATCATATAGTGTTAAGACGAAAAAGGAGAAGGCGGTGGAACGGAATGCATCAGGGAAAGAGATTGCGTCAGATTCTTATGATCGTAATCTTGTGCGTGTTGATTATATATGCGGGACTACAGAGTGAAATTGCGATATCCGATGAAATAGAACTGCAGGTTCAGAGCTATTTGTTTCGAAAGTCGGAGAAGATGTATTTATCCAAAGTAGCATATCTTTCTGATGGAGAAACTGGAAATCTCCATCAGTGGATTGCAGAATGCGCCATGAATTTCTTCCCACTTGGGACTTATGTGCGGGGAGAGGAACGAATGGAACTGCAAGTCGAGGATGAGAGTATCTATGAAATGATTCTGGAGGCGCAGGCAAATGACGAGAATCATATTGAGGAAGATGGGACACTTGTGACGGTCAACGAGGAAACACCGACGGCGAGTGCTTCAGATATATCGGTGGAGAAGTTGAAAGATTTTGAATACCTGGTACAAAATTTTTATACAGTAGATAGCAGTACATCAGTGAATAAAAAATTGCTTGATGGGGAGAAATTGATGAAAAAAGACCTGGCAATTGAGGTGAAAGGAAAAGAACCGAAGGTTTTGATTTATCATACACACTCGCAGGAAGCATTTGCAGATTCGAAAAAAGGGGATACCAGTACAACTATTGTTGGGATGGGCGCATATTTAGCGAAACTTTTGAATGAAACCTATCAGATTCCAACGATGCACCACGAAGGAGTCTATGACCTGATTGATGGAAATTTGGATCGGAGCAAGGCTTATCAATTTGCGGAAAAGGAAATTAAAAAGATTTTGAAAGAATATCCTTCGATTGAAGTTGTAATCGACCTGCATCGAGACGGAGTCGGAAACTCGACACATTTGGTGACGGAAATTAATGGGGAAAAGACTGCGCAGATTATGTTTTTTAATGGGATGAGCCGGACAAAAGCCAATGGAGACATTTCTTATCTATATAATCCATACATCGAGGATAATCTGGCATTCTCATTGCAGATGCAGGTGGAGGCTGCAAAGAAATATCCTGGATTTACAAGACACATTTATTTGAAAAGTTATCGCTATAACATGCATTTGATGCCAAAAACATTGCTGATTGAAGCAGGTGCGCAGACGAATACGGTGAAGGAAATGAAGAACGCAATGACCGTGTTGGCAGATGTACTACATGGTGTATTGATTTCGTAAAAGATGTTTGATTTGCCCTAGATTTTGTGATAACATAGAGATATTGTGGAAAAGTATGCTTGAAAGGATATGAAAGTATGGCAAAGAAGAATACATATGATGCAGATAGTATTGCAATCTTAGAAGGTTTAGAGGCGGTTCGAAAGAGACCGGGGATGTACATAGGAAGTGTTTCAACAAAGGGATTGAACCACTTAGTATATGAAATAGTAGATAATGCAGTCGATGAGCATCTTGCGGGTTTCTGCAGTGAGATTAAGATTACCCTGGAAAAGGATGGGTCAGCGACAGTTGCAGATAACGGTCGAGGTGTACCTGTCGGAAGACATGCCAAAGGTGTGTCAGCAGCCAGAGTAGTATTTACAACGCTTCACGCGGGTGGAAAGTTCGATGATTCCGCGTACAAGACCAGTGGGGGGCTCCACGGGGTAGGTTCTTCTGTTGTTAATGCTTTGTCCACGTACATGGATGTGGAAATCAGCAGAGAAGGTGCTGTACATCATGATAGATATGAGCAGGGAAAACCTGTGATTGAACTGGAAGATGGATTACTTCCAATCATTGGAAAGACAAGAAAAACAGGAACGAAGATCAATTTCCTTCCAGATGATACTATTTTTGAAAAAACAAAATTCCGTGCTGAGGAAATCAAAAGCCGTATGCACGAAACAGCATATTTGAATCCAAATCTGACGATTATATTTGAAGATATGCGTCCAGAATCTAAGGAAAAGATCGTCTACCACGAACCAGATGGAATCCTTGGATTTATCAATGATTTGAATTCTAAGAAAGATGCAATTCATGAGCCGGTTTATTTTAAGGGAGAAGCGGAAGGAATTGAAGTAGAGATTGCATTTCAGTATGTGAACGAATTTCACGAAAATATTCTTGGATTCTGTAACAACATTTACAACGGAGAAGGTGGAACCCACATTACTGGATTTAAGACAACCTTTACGACAATCATCAATCAGTATTCCCGTGAACTTGGAATCTTGAAGGAGAAAGATGCCAATTTTACAGGTGCGGATGTGCGAAATGGAATGACAGCGATTGTGTCTATAAAGCATCCAGACCCAAGATTTGAAGGGCAGACCAAGACGAAACTTGACAACCCGGACGCTGCGAAGGCAACAAGCAAAGTAGCTGGCGATGAGATTGTGAGATATTTTGACCGTAATCTGGACAATCTGAAAAAAGTTATCAGCTGTGCTGAAAAAGCGGCGAAGATCCGTAAGACAGAAGAAAAAGCGAAAACGAATCTGCTGACGAAGCAGAAATATTCTTTTGACAGCAATGGAAAGCTTGCAAACTGTGAGAGCAGAGATGCGTCAAAGTGTGAAATATTTATCGTCGAAGGAGATTCTGCGGGTGGATCAGCGAAAACAGCCAGAGACCGTATGTATCAGGCAATCCTTCCGATTCGCGGAAAAATATTGAACGTAGAAAAAGCTAGTATCGATAAAGTACTTGCAAACGCAGAAATTAAGACGATGATCAATGCCTTCGGGTGCGGATTCTCCGAAGGATATGGAAATGACTTCGATATTACAAAACTGCGTTATGATAAGATTATTATCATGGCCGATGCCGACGTAGACGGGGCGCACATTTCGACTCTGTTGCTGACACTGTTCTACCGCTTCATGCCAGAACTAATCTACGAAGGGCATGTGTATATCGCGATGCCACCACTTTACAAGGCAATGCCCAAAAAAGGAGAAGAAGAATATCTTTATGATGATAAGGCATTAGAGAAATATCGAAAGACACATGAAGGACCATTTACGCTGCAGCGCTACAAAGGTCTCGGAGAAATGGATGCAGAACAGTTGTGGGAGACCACGTTGAATCCAGAGACACGAATCCTGAAGCTGGTGGAGATTGAAGACGCGAGAATGGCGTCCAGCGTGACAGAGATGCTGATGGGAACAGAAGTGCCACCGCGAAGAGCATTTATTTATGAAAATGCGACAGATGCGGAGCTGGATATTTAAGTTTGGTACACCCCTTTTTTCATTTTGGTACACCACATTTTGCAATTGAGGACGTAGCCTTTTTCAAAAAGGCTACGTCCTAAAGGAGATAAATTTATGGAAAACTCACAGATTATCCGAACCGAATATTCGGATGTAATGAAGAAATCATACATTGACTACGCAATGAGCGTCATCGTTTCACGTGCGCTTCCAGATGTGCGTGACGGTCTGAAGCCGGTACAGAGAAGAACGCTCTACGACATGCACGAGCTTGGCATCCGCTACGACAAGCCATATCGTAAGTGTGCCCGTATTGTCGGGGATACGATGGGTAAATATCATCCGCACGGGGACAGCTCAATCTACGAGGCTTTGGTTGTCATGGCGCAGGATTTTAAAAAGGGCATGACTCTTGTGGACGGCCACGGAAACTTCGGTTCCATCGAAGGAGACGGCGCCGCTGCAATGCGTTACACGGAAGCGAGACTTGCTAAGATCACGCAGGAAGCTTACCTTTCAGATTTGGACAAGGACATTGTAAACTTTGTTCCGAACTTCGATGAGACAGAAAAAGAGCCGGAGGTTCTTCCAGTTCGTATCCCGAACCTTTTGGTAAATGGTGCAGAAGGAATTGCGGTTGGTATGGCGACAAGCATTCCAACGCACAACCTGGGAGAAGTCATCGATGCTGTAAAAGCGTACATGAAAAATGATGATATCAGTACGAAGAAACTGATGAAATATGTGCAGGGACCAGATTTCCCAACAGGTGGAATCGTTGTTAACAAAGACGACCTCCTGGACATTTACGAGACAGGTACTGGAAAAATCAAGATTCGCGGAAAAGTAGATGTGGAGGATTTGAAGGGCGGAAAGAAACGTCTGGTAATTTCAGAAATTCCTTATACTATGATCGGCGCAGGAATTGGAAAATTCCTAAATGATGTGTGCGCACTGGTAGAATCCAAGAAAACAACAGACATCGTTGATATTTCCAACCAGTCGTCTAAAGAGGGAATCCGCATCGTCATCGACCTGAAAAAAGGTGCAGATGTGGAAAATCTCACAAACATGCTCTACAAAAAGACTCGATTAGAAGATACGTTCGGGGTAAATATGCTGGCTGTCGCAGATGGACGCCCAGAAACTATGGGACTTAAGAAAATCATCGAACATCATGTGGATTTCCAGTTCGAACTTGCAACAAGAAAGTACAAAAACCTGCTTGCGAAAGAGTTGGATAAAAAAGAAATTCAGGAAGGTCTGATCAAGGCATGTGATGTGATCGATTTGATCA
>CAZPZR010000080.1:0-6559 GCA_964591105.1 uncultured Lachnospiraceae bacterium
ATTTAGAAATCAATGTGTCCCGGATTCTGGGTACATATCAGTTCATGATGTACCCATTTTTTAGTATTCGTTTAATCTTCTAAAGGTTTGATTCTTAATCGATAGATTCGAATTAAGAGGATTGTTGATAATACCATTGCCACAACTTCTGCAAGTGGAATTGCCCACCATACAACGGAAAGACCGAAGAAGTGTGCAAAGATATAAGCAAGCGGAAGAATGACAATCAGCTGACGTGTCACAGATACCAGCAAGCTGTATACACCGTTTCCAAGGGCCTGGAATACGGAACCAACGATAATGTTGTAACCAGCAAGCAAGAAACTGATGCTGATGATACGAAGCGCTGGAATACCGATTTCTAACATTTGTTCAGATGCATCGAACAGATTTGCAAGCAGGAAGCCTGGAGCAATCTGGAAGATAGAAAATCCGATGATCATGATTCCAACAGCGATCAAAACACTTAATTTTGCAGTCTGTGTGATACGCTTCTTGTTACGTGCGCCGTAGTTAAAGGCAATGATTGGAATCATACCATTATTCAATCCGAATACTGGCATGAAGATAAAGCTCTGCAACTTGAAGTATACACCGTACACGGCTGTGGCAGTGGAAGTGAAGATCATAAGAATCTTATTCATTCCAAATGTCATCAGAGAACCAATGGACTGCATGATAATGGAAGGAATTCCTACCTGGTAAATAACAGCAATGGTTCTTCCGTGTGGACGGAACTTATGAAAGTCGAGACGAATCTCTTTATTTCTTGTCTGATTAAAGAAGATTGCGATTATAACAGCAATGATCTGTCCAGCGACTGTTGCGATAGCAGCTCCGGCAACTTCCATACGAGGAAAACCGAAAAGTCCAAAAATCATAATTGGGTCAAGGATGATATTGATGATCGCGCCAAGCCCCTGTGTAATCATATTGTAAATGGTTCTTCCTGTAGACTGTAACAAACGTTCAAAAGTAATCTGAAGGAAGGAACCAAGAGAAAAGATGGAAATAACTTGCAAATACTGTGTACCATATTCGATGATTACTGGATTATCTGTCTGAACTTCAAAAAAGAAGCGAGCACCAAATCCACCGACAAGTGCGAATACAATGTAACTCATAATTGCAAGGAAAATACCATTGGTTGCCACACGGTTTGCACCAGCGTAGTTCTTTTCTCCAAGGTTTCTAGAAAGTAACGCGTTGATTCCGACACCTGTACCAGCAGAAATTGCAATCATCAGGTTCTGCGCTGGGAAAGCAAGTGATACAGCGGTCAAAGCGTCTTCGCTTAATTTCGCAACGAACATGCTGTCTACGATATTGTAAAGTGCCTGCACAAGCATAGATAACATCATAGGCAGGGACATTGTAATTAATAGTTTTGGAACAGGCATAACGCCCATCTTATTTTCTTTTGTATGTACCGATTGTGTTTCTGTCATAAAATACCTCCTTATTGAAAATGCACATGGTATTATAGCATTGAGCTATATATATTGCAATGATTTACATATGATTTTGAAAAAAACATATATTAAATAAGAAGAAAACAAAGAAAGGTCAGCTTTTTGAGTGAAAATATTACGAAATAGAAACGTGTGGATTTGTGTGCTGGCTGTCGTCCTGGTTTTGGGTGCAATAGAAAATAGAAAGAGGATGAATGACCCAGCCGAAGATGATATGACGCAGGCAGTTCGATTTGTAAATGCTTCGATTTTGGCAGAGAAAAAGAAAATTGCATTAACATTTGACGACGGACCGTGTGCGGGATGTACCAATCAGTTATTGGATGGATTGAAGAAGAGGAATGTGAAGGCAACTTTTTTTCTCATTGGGAAAAATGCAGAGAACAATCCTAAATTGGTGCGGAGAATCTATGAGGAAGGACATTTGATTGGAAATCATACGTATTCCCATGTGGAAATCACGAAAGTTTCGGATGAAGAAGCTATACAAGAATTGCAAAAAACGGATCAGATTATATGGAAAATTACGGGCGAACATGTGCAGTATATGAGGCCGCCATTTGGTGCGTGGCAGAAAGAACTGGAGAGTAGATTGGAAGTACTTCCGGTGTTGTGGACTGTGGATCCACTGGATTGGACAACGGAAAATGTAGAGGAAATTGTCAATAAAGTAGTGACGGAAACAAAGGAAAATGATATTATTCTATTGCACGATTGCTATAAATCTTCTGTGGAAGCAGCACTTCGGATTATTGATGATCTGCAAAAAGAAGGATATGAATTTGTGACAGTGGATCAGTTGCTGCTAGATTAGAAGATTTCGAAGAGATAGATGATGAAGGTGAATGAAGATGATCAATGAATTTTCAAGAACAGAGCTTCTGCTTGGGACAGAAGCTGTTGAAAAATTAAAGAAACAGACCATTATGGTGTTAGGGGTTGGCGGAGTTGGTTCGCATTGTATCGAAGCGCTCGCAAGATGCGGTGTTGGGAAATTAATTCTGGTAGATAACGATGTGGTTTCTCTGACGAATATTAATCGACAATCCATTGCATACCATAGCACGGTGGGGAAATATAAGACAAAAGTTATGGAAGAGCGCATTCATGATATTTGCCCAGAGACGGAAGTTGTAACTTATGAAACGTTCGTCCTTCCGGAAAATGTGGAAGAAATTTTAAAAGAAAAACCGGATTACATGATTGATGCAATTGATACAGTAACAGCAAAACTTATTTTGGTGGAAAAAGCAAAGGAATATGGAATTCCAATGATCAGTAGCATGGGAACTGGAAATAAGTTGCATGGAGAGCTTTTTGAGATTACAGATATCAGTAAGACATCCATGTGTCCACTTTGCAAGGTGATGCGCAGAGAACTGAAGGCGCGAGGAATCTATCATTTGAAGGTTCTGTATTCCAAGGAAAAACCAATTGATACATCGATGCGAATGACGGAAGAAGAAAAAGGACAGAGAAGGTCACTTCCAGGAAGTATTTCCTTCGTGCCGCCAGTAGCTGGACTTTTGATTGCAGGGGAAGTAATTCGCGATATTGTGGGGTGTTAAGAGATGGATTTATTTGATTACATGAGAGAAAAAAGTTTTGAGAAAGAGTCACCGCTTGCTTCAAGACTTCGTCCGACAACGCTGGAAGAGGTTGTGGGGCAGCAGCATATTATAGGAAAAGATAAGTTATTATATCGTGCCATTAAGGCAGATAAATTAAGTTCTATCATATTCTACGGGCCACCGGGGACGGGGAAAACAACGCTGGCAAAGGTGATTGCCAATACGACCAGTGCGGAGTTTACCCAGATTAATGCAACGGTTGCCGGGAAAAAGGATATGGAAGAAGTGGTGAATAAAGCGAAAGATCTGCAAGGAATGTATGGAAGAAAGACCATTTTATTCGTAGATGAAATTCACCGTTTCAATAAGGGGCAGCAGGATTATCTCTTGCCGTTTGTTGAGGATGGGACCATTATTTTGATTGGTGCAACGACAGAGAACCCATATTTTGAAGTCAATGGAGCTTTGATTTCGCGTTCTAGCATTTTTGAATTGAAACCGTTGGAAAAAGATGATATCAAGCAGATTTTGAAACACGCTGTTTATGATACGGAAAAAGGAATGGGAAGTTATCGTGCAGAGATTGATGAAGATGCGCTGGATTTCCTAGCTGACATTTCTGGTGGGGATGCGAGAAATGCGTTGAATGCTATTGAGCTTGGGATTCTTACGACAGAACGAAGTGCTGATGATAAGATTCATATCACATTGGATGTTGCATCTGAGTGTATTCAGAAACGTGTGGTTCGTTACGATAAAACGGGAGACAATCATTATGATACGATTTCCGCATTCATCAAAAGTATGCGTGGATCTGATCCGGATGCAGCCGTTTATTATTTGGCGAAAATGCTTTATGCAGGAGAAGACATTAAGTTTATTGCAAGAAGAATTATGATCTGTGCATCCGAAGATGTGGGAAATGCAGACCCAATGGCGCTGGTTGTAGCCACATCCGCAGCCCAGGCGGTGGAACGCGTCGGAATGCCAGAAGCACAGATTATTCTGTCGCAGGCAGTTACATATGTAGCTACAGCACCAAAGAGCAATGCGGCATGCAATGCAATCTTTGATGCGATGGATAATGTTCGCAATTATAAGACAACGGTTCCGGTACATTTGCAGGATGCACATTACAAGGGATCAGAGAAACTTGGACGTGGTGTTGGATATAAATATGCACACAATTATCCAAATCATTATGTGGACCAGCAATACTTGCCGGATGAGATTAAGGATACAACGTTCTATAGTCCGAGTGATAATGGAAAAGAAAAAGAGATTAAAGCGTGGATGGAATATATCCGCAAGTAGAAAGCAGGAGGCTCGCCTCCTGCTTTTTCTAATAATGGATGATTATAACAGTTCAGTCCGCGCCATTCGCAAAGGCATGTTCCGTGCTTTCCTGATGCTGCGCAGCGAACTTTGCTCATAATTGGGCGCTCAGCCCATCACCGGCGAAATGCTCTCGTTCATGCAAGCATGATTCGAGCATTTTCTTGGTAATGGCTGAACTTTATAAAAAAAGTATAAATACGGTTGACAAATAATTAGTGCAGTGCTAAATTAATAATCGTAGATGTTAGCACTCCAATAAAACGAGTGCTAACAAAACGAAAATCCGAGAGGGGGAGGATGAATGATACAGGAACATGAACTGAGCGAGCGTAAGTTAAAGATTTTACATGCGATCATCAAGACTTATCTTGAGACGGGGGAACCGGTTGGTTCACGAACCATTTCCAAGTACACAGATTTGAATCTGAGTTCGGCGACGATTCGCAATGAGATGGCAGATTTGGAAGAACTTGGTTACATCATGCAGCCTCATACGTCAGCGGGACGCATTCCTTCGGATAAAGGCTATCGATTGTATGTTGATATGCTGATGGATGAAAAAGAACAAGAGCTCAATGAGATGCAGGAAGCGATGCTTGAGAAAGCAGATAAGATGGAACATCTGCTGAAGCAGGCGGCGAAAGTACTGGCAAGCAATACGAATTATGCAACGATGGTTTCAACACCAAGAAGCAAGGCGAACAAGATTAAGTTCGTACAGCTTTCAGCAGTAGATGAAGAACAGATCATTGCAGTTGTGGTGCTTGGCGGGAATGTGATTAAGAATAAGATCATTGAGATGGGAGAACCTATCAGCAATGAGAATTTGTTGAAGCTCAACATGCTTTTGAATACAACTTTGAATGGAATGTCGATTGAAGAGATTAATCTTGGTTTGATTGCAAGATTGAAAGAACAGGCAGGCATCCATAGCGAAGTGGTTGGAGTTGTTCTTGATGCAGTTGCGGAAGCAATTCAGGTAGACGATGATATGCAGATCTACACTAGCGGAGCAACGAACATTTTCAAATACCCAGAGCTTTCTGATAAGCAGAGCGCACAGGAAATTATCAGTGCATTTGAAGAAAAACAGCAGTTGACAGAACTGGTGACACAGACACTTGCTCAGGAAGAAAACACTGGAATTCAAGTATATATTGGAGATGAAACTCCAGTTCAGACCATGAAGGATTGTAGTGTTGTCACAGCAACTTATGAGTTGGGAGATGGCATGAAAGGAACGATTGGAATTATCGGACCAAAGCGTATGGATTACGAACATGTTTTGAAATCCATGAAGCGTTTGCAGAATGAACTGGACCAGATGTTTCATAAGAAAGAATAGGAAAGGTGGAAAGTCCCTTGGATATGAATCAGGAGAAGACACAGGAAGAGATGGTGAAAGAAGCTGTAGAAGAAGCAAAGAAAGCGGCAGCAGAAAGTGCTTCGGAAGATACAGAGACAGATAAAGAAGTTTCAGAAGAAGAAACAGAAGCAGTTGCAGAAGAAACAGAAGAAGGAAAGTCAGGTAAGAAATTATTTGGCAAGAAAAATAAGAAAGATAAGAAGGACGAGAAGATTGAGGAACTGACTGACAGACTCACTCGTCAGATGGCTGAGTTTGATAACTTCCGCAAGCGTACAGAGAGAGAAAAATCTCAGATGTACGAAATTGGAGCGAAAGATATCATAGAAAAGATTCTTCCAGTTGTTGATAACTTTGAGCGTGGCTTAAAGGCAGCGGAAGAAAATAAGGAAGACCCTTTTGTACAGGGAATGGAGATGGTATACAAACAGTTGATGACTACACTGGAAAGTATTGGTGTAAAGCCAATCGAAGCAGTAGGTCAGGAATTCAATCCAGACTTCCATAACGCAGTGATGCATGTAGAAGATGAAGAACTTGGAGAGAACATTGTGGCCGAAGAATTCCAGAAAGGGTACATGTACCGTGAAACGGTAGTCAGATATAGTATGGTAAAAGTTGCAAATTAGAGAAACTATAGTATCTATCAAATGTAAAGAAAGATTTAGGAGGATTTTATCATGGGTAAAATTATTGGTATTGACTTAGGAACAACAAACAGCTGTGTTGCAGTAATGGAAGGTGGACAGCCAACAGTTATCGCAAATACAGAAGGTGCAAGAACTACTCCATCTGTAGTAGCATTTACAAAA
>CAZPZR010000081.1:0-6502 GCA_964591105.1 uncultured Lachnospiraceae bacterium
TTTCGCTATCCGTGAAGGTGGACGTACAGTAGGTTCAGGTGTTGTTAAAAACATCGTTGAATAATCTTGATTGATATCATAGATTAGAATATGAACTTTACCCCAGAAACTTCGGTTTCTGGGGTTTTTTTGTGGGAATGTGGATAAAGATTTCATAAAATAATGGCGAATGTTCGCAATACTTTACAGGGATTTCATAGTAAACCTCGATTTTTTGATAATTTTATAGTAAAAGATGTTTTGGAAAATGTCAAAAATACATTCGATGAAATAATTTCCAGTGCGGTGGTTCTTAATGACGAGAGTACCGAAAGTATGTTAGAATACATATTAAGAGTAGGTACTCGAAAGGAGAAGAGCAATGGAAGAGAAGAGATTATCATGCGTAGATTGTGCAGTAACAAACTGCAACTTACAGGATAAGCAGTATCCAGACTTTTGTTTGACAACACATATGGATTCAGAAGTTTTGGATGAAGCAATGGAATTATATAAAGAAGATGAAAATCGTCGTTCTATGATTGCAGCAGGAGAGATTGAACACGATTATTATTGTCAGTTCACACGTATTGAAGAAATTATGGCTTATGCCAAAAAGATGGGAATGAAAAAGATTGGAATTGCTACCTGTGTAGGTCTGATTCAGGAAAGCCGTAAGCTTACATCAATTTTACGCTACAATGGATTTGAAGTGTATGGAATTGCATGTAAGGCAGGTGTACAGAAGAAAGTAGATGTTGGCATTCCAGAAAGATGCAATGAAATTGGGGAAAACATGTGTAATCCAATCTTGCAGGCAAAGATTTTGAATGAAGCAAAAACGGAATTAAATATTGTAGTAGGACTTTGCGTAGGACATGACAGCTTGTTCTATAAATATTCCGATGCATTGGTTACAACAGCAGTTACAAAAGATCGCGTAACAGGACATAATCCAGTGGCTGCACTATATGGGGCAGATTTTTACTTTAAAAAGAGATTTTTCCCGGAGAAGAAATAAGATGAATATTAATGAAATTGCAAAACTTGCAGGGGTTTCCAGAGCGACAGTGTCTCGATATCTGAACCAAGGTTATGTAAGTGAAGAGAAGAAGGCAATTATAAAAAAAGTAATTGAAGAGACCGGATATCAGCCATCAACACAGGCGCAGACACTGCGAACGAAAAAAACAAGTTTGATAGGTGTGATTCTTCCGAAAATAAATTCAGATACCATTAGTCGAGAAGTTGCCGGAATCAGTGATGTATTAACAAGTAAGGGATATCAGATGATCCTTGCCAATACAAATAATGATTTAGACGAGGAGCTAAAATATCTGTCTTTGTTCCGAGAACGTCAAGTGGATGGTGTGATTTTCATTGCTACAATGTTTACGAAAAAGCATAAACAGATGCTGAAAGACTATAAAGTGCCAATCGTAATTTTAGGACAGCATCTGGAGGGGTATCCATGTATATTCCAAGATGATTACAAGGCAGCAATGATGGTTACAGAAAAGCTGACAGAGCATGGAACAAACTTTGCCTACATCGGCGTGACCGAGCGAGACGAGGCAGTAGGGCAGAAACGCCGGAAGGGATTCGAAGCTGCACTGCGCAAAAAGAAAATTGAACTGAAATCGGAGTGCCTGAAAGAAGGTAATTTTACTATGGATTCTGGCTATGAACGAGCAAAAGAACTTTTTCAGGAATATCCAGAGATTGATTCTCTTGTGTGTGCAACAGATACCATGGCAATTGGTGCGATGACGCGAATCAAAGAACTAGGACTTCGCATTCCCGAAGATGTGCAAGTGGTCGGAATTGGAGATGGAACGCCAGGGAAAATCGTGGAACCAAAACTGACGACAGTACATTTTTTCTACAAGACCAGTGGAAAAGAAGCAGCAGAAATGCTGACAGAATTTTTAGAGAAGGAAACATGCGTCTGTAAAGAAGTGAAAATGAGTTGTGAGTTGGTGGAACGAGCGTCTCATCGATAGGATTTCGTACAATATATACAAAATTGAGGATGAATATTTGGTACTTCTTGCGTCTTTACAAAAAAAGATTGCAAGAAGTATAATATTATCGATATATGAGAACGATTCCACAAATAAAACACATGTGAATCATAATAACGCTTGAAAATAAGCGAAATACAAATGAAAACGATAACAGAATTGAAAAGATTCTGAGAGTATGTATAATCATACGTAAGAGATGGAATGGTTCAAAGGGATGATAAGAAAGGAAGAGGAACGATGGACTACAGAAGAGTCGCACAGGAAATTTATGAACATATTGGTAAAAAAGAGAATCTAATCTCTGCGGCGCACTGCGCAACAAGAATTCGACTTGTAATTGCAGACAATGCGAAGGCTGACAAAGAATACGTGGAAAATATTGAAGGTGTAAAAGGTGTATTTTTCGCGCAGGGGCAGATGCAGATTATCCTTGGAACGGGTGTTGTGAATAAGGTATATGATGAATTTATTCAGATTGCAGGTGTCACAGAGAGCAGTAAGGAAGAAGCGAAACAAGCGGCAGCTTCCAAAACAAATCCATTACAGAGACTGATCAAGACACTGGGCGATATTTTTGTACCAATCATTCCGGCAATTGTTGCCAGCGGTTTTTTGATGGGTATTATGGAAGCTCTGAATTTCATGGTAAACAATGGGTTTATTCAGATTGATACAAGCGGATCCATTTACGCATTCGCACAATTATTCAGCAATACAGCATATACGTTCTTGCCAATTTTGATTGCCTATAGCGCAGCAAAAGTATTTGGTGGTAATCCATATCTTGGAGCAGTAATCGGTATGATCATGATTCATCCAAACTTGCAGAATGCATGGACAGTTGCGACAGAAGGTGTACAGGCGACACAGAAGGTGTGGTTTGGGCTCTATTCCATCGATATGGTAGGCTATCAGGGACACGTAATTCCGGTAATTATTGCAGTATGGGTAATGGCACAGATTGAGAAAAAATTACATAAGATTGTGCCAGCGATGTTTGACTTGTTTGTGACACCACTTGTCAGTGTATTTGTAACAGGCTATCTGACTTTATCTATCATTGGACCAGTATTTGTAACGATTGAAAATGCAGTACTTGATGGAGTACAGTGGTTGATTGCATTACCATTCGGTGTGGGAAGTTTCGTGATGGGTGCGTTCTATGCGCCAACAGTTGTTGCAGGAATTCATCACATGTATACCATCATCGATTTAGGACAGATTGCAAAGTTTGGAATGACTTATTGGCTCCCACTTGCATCTGCAGCAAATGTCGCTCAGGGCGGTGCTGCATTGGCAGTTGGATTAAAGACAAAAAATCCGAAAATCAAATCTATGGCAGTACCATCTGCGCTTAGTGCATGTATGGGAATTACAGAACCAGCAATTTTCGGTGTAAATATTCGTTTTGGTAAACCATTTGTGATGGCTTGTCTCGGTGGTGCGTGCGGAGCATTGTTTGCATCTGTAACGGGACTTGGAGCAACAGGAACTGGCGTAACTGGAATTTTCGGAATTTTGCTGTGCCTGAACCATCCAATTACTTACGTTTTGATGTTTGCAATTGCATTTGGCGTAGCATTTGCATTGACCTGGTTATTCGGATATAAAGAAGAAATTTGTGCAGAGCAGAAGCCAGAAGAACTTTCAAAAGAAACTTTAGAAAATATCGAAAAAAACGAACAGAGTTTATATAGTCCACTTTCTGGAACAGCGATTGCATTATCGGAAGTGAACGATGAGACATTTGCCTCAGAAGTACTTGGAAAAGGAATCGCAATTGTACCTGAGAACGGTGAAGTGAAAGCACCATGTGATGCTACGGTATCTATGGTGTATGATACAAAACATGCTATTGGGCTGGAAACAGCCTGGGGTGCAGAGCTTTTGATCCATGTGGGAATCAATACGGTGGAATTGCAGGGAAAATATTATGAAGCGCATGTAAGCGATGGACAGCAGGTGAAGAAGGGACAGACATTGTTGACATTTGATTTGGAAAAAATTGCTGCATGCGGTTATGATCTTACAACTCCAGTAATTGTGACAAATTCCGATGATTTTGGGAAAATTATCGAGAAGAATTTAGGAACTGTGGATAACGATAAGATCGTGCTGGAGGCTGAGTAATGAATGCATTAACAAAGGTATTCGCGAAGCAAGTTGCACAGGAAGAACGTGGGTTTTTGAAGAAAATAGAAGAACAGAAGCAGCGATTGACACACCATTTGATGCCACCAATCGGATGGTTAAATGATCCAAATGGCTTGTGTTACTTTCAAGGAAAATATCACGTGTTCTTCCAGTACTCTCCATTTGAGGCAAATGGAGGATTGAAATTCTGGGGACACTATTCCAGCTACGATTTGTTGGAATGGGAGTATGAGGGAATTGCCCTCTATCCAGATACAATCTATGACTGCCACGGCGTATATTCTGGTTCGGCCATTGAAAAGGATGGCAATATGCATCTGTTTTTTACAGGAAATGTGAAACTAGATGGAGAATATGATTATATTAATGATGGAAGAGAGTCCAGTACGCTTCATGCAGTCAGTGAAGATGGAATTCATTTTGAAACAAAGGAAGTTGCGATTCATTGTGCAGAATATCCGGAAGAATATACTTGCCATATTCGTGATCCAAAAGTTTGGAAAGAAGAAAATTGCTACAAAATGATTCTCGGAGGAAGGAAAAAGAACAATCAGGGGACCGTGTTGATTTACTGTTCCGAGGATATGGAAAACTGGGAATACGAAAGAGAACTGACAACAAAACAGCCATTTGGATATATGTGGGAGTGTCCGGATTTATTTGAACTATCTGGACAGAAGATTTTGTCTGTATCTCCACAAGGCTTGGAAAGAAAAACTTGGAAATTCCAAAATGTGTATCAGTCTGGATATTTTCCACTTCAGGATGAAAATCCACAAGAAGAACAGTTTCGTGAGTGGGATATGGGATTTGATTTCTACGCACCACAGACATTTGAAGACGAAAGCGGAAGAAGAATTCTAATCGGTTGGATGGGAATGCCAGATGCAGACGAGGAATATTGCAATCCGACTGCGGAAACGGAAGGGTGGCAGCACTGCCTTACAGTGCCACGAGAACTTACATGGAAAAATGGACAGATTTATCAATATCCGGTTAAAGAATTGGAAGGGCTTCGCAAGGATGCGAGACTCTTTGATTCGGAACAGCCAGAAATGGAATTGGAAGCTCCTTATGATATGGAATTAGATGTGTCCGGAGATTCTGTGAGTGTGAAATTAGGAAAAAATTTGCATTTGAGTTGTCACAAAAATCAGGTGAGTGTAAAGCTTTCCAAAGACGCAGGAGCAGGGCGTGATGTGAGAAATACAGTTCTTCCAAGTGGAACGCTGAAAAACTTGCGCATTCTTGTAGATACGACAGCAGTAGAAATTTACCTGAATGATGGTGAGGTTGTATTTTCCACCAGATATTATCCGGAAAGTGAAAAGCAGCTAGTTAGTGTGGATGCAGAGAAAGTTTCTGGACGAGTTTATCAAATGAATGGTTATAAGATAAGATAATTGTTCGGCTGTTTTTCTGGAAAATATGTGATAATATAAGTATTAACATATGAATCTGACGATTTTTCGGGTAGCAGGAGGAAGAAAAATGGCAAAGAAACTAACAATTGATGCGAACATGAAAGAATTATGGCCAGCAGTACGTGTGGGATGTTTCCAATATAAAGTTCGTGTGGAACGCAAAAATGAGCAGATGTGGGAATATCTGAAGAAAGACATTTTCAAAAAGACAAAGGATCGAATATTCGATTATGGTGTAAATGAAATTCCTAATATTAAAGAATCTCGCGCAGCATACAAAGCATTTGGCAAAGATCCAAGTCGTTATCGTGTGTCCTCCGAAGCGCTGATTCGTAGAATTGGGCAGGGAAAAGGCTTGTATGAAGTAAATACAGTCGTAGATACGAACAATTTAATATCTATTGAATCCGGTTTTTCAGTGGGTTCCTATGATGCAAGTAAAATAGAAGAAAATCTGGTATTCCGTGTGGGAAAAGACGGAGAAACTTACAAAGGGATTGGAAAAGACAGCATTAACATTGAAGGACTTCCGGTGCTTGCAGATGAAAAAGGAGCGATTGGAAGTTCTACCAGTGACTCTGAGCGAGCAATGATTACTGAGGAAGTGGAAGAAGCGCTGACACTGATATATTCATTTTCTGAAAATCAAGATTTGGAAAAAGCGATGGAGTATGGAAAAGAATATTTGGAAAAATATGCAGGGGCGAAAGAAATAGAGAGTTGGATTGTCGGATAGATCGGAAAGATTAAAAATGTCAGTGCAGACGAACGAATTTTAGGTGAAGATGGACAGATTGATTTGAACAAATTTGTCCCAATCACATTTGACGGTGTGCATCGCGGTTATTATCGTTTGGGTGAGAAAGTAGGGAATGCATTCTGTGATGGTGCAGCGCTGAAATAAGGAAAAGAGGTCGG
>CAZPZR010000082.1:0-6400 GCA_964591105.1 uncultured Lachnospiraceae bacterium
ACAATGAAAGATATGTAGAATTGATGAAAGAATGGTGTAACGCTAACGATTAATCCTAAGAAAGGGTCAGATTACTTTGAAATCTGACCCTTGTTTTATAGTTCATTTACAAATTCATTTATGAAATAAATTGCAGCACCAACAGCGGAAGCAGCTTTTTTATAATAGCAACATTTTATAAAATCGCTGTTTTTTTCGAATGGATTGAGCACAATTGCTTTTTCTTGAAGAAGTTCAATATAATCTGTCATATGAGCACCAACTGTACCGCCAATCACTACATCGCAGTCATAACACATTCTGAGATTATTCACTATAATTGCGAGATAATCAAGATATTCGTCAAAAATACGAGCAAATCCTTTATTTCCTGCTTGCAATTCGTCGAAGAAGTCTTCCAAATTTCCATTTGTCAAATCGGACAATACTTTCGCTGAACAATATGCGTCAACACATCCATAACATCCGCAATAACATTTTCTTCCGTGAGGCACAATGCAAATGTGACCGAATTCTGAGGCTTTATTATTATCGCCAGCAAATAATTCGTCGGGATTCATAAATGCCCCACCGACACTTCCGCTCAACGATAAATAAGCAGATGGACGATCTGACTGATGGGTCCAGCTTTCGGCAAGACCAGCAGAGCTTGCATCGTTGAAAAGCAAAAATGGATAAGGAAGTATCGTCTGAATGTGCTGATAAACATTTTCTGAAATATTAATAACAGTTGCGTAAGAAATTGTTTTATTATCTGGTTTAATGATAACTGGAAGGGAAATACCAACACCTAACAATTTCTTCTTATCTATAGAATACTCTGATAATAGAGTTTCTAATTCTGCACACATATCTTCATAATATTCAGTAGTGTCTTGGAAAGGACAACGTTTTCTGATGTTTCCAATAATATCAGAATTTAAATTTATAACTGCAATATTTAAATGATTTCTAGTGATATCAATTCCAACAGCGTAACGAGCAGTAGGAATACATTCATACATGTTTGCTTTTCTACCACCAGAAGATTTATATGAACCGGAAATGTGGACAAGATTCATTTCCTGCAATAACTTAAGACTTTGGGTTACAGTTGGAAGACTAAGGTTCAGGCTCTCGGAAATTTGTTGTCTGGAACACTGTTTTTCTTTAAAAATAAAACGATAAATATTTCCGAAATCTCTCGTTTTATGTGTGATTTCCTGCATGGTTTTCCTCCTACGATTTCACATCCTTTTAATGATATGTATATATTAAACTTTTCTAATTGATTTGTCAAAAGTTTAAGTTTTATAAAATACATTAAAGAAAGAAGTTTATAAAAGAAAATGTTAAAAATCAGACAAAGTGACGAAAAAACGAAAGTTACTTGGACTTTTTGCATAAAAAACCAACTCATAAACTATTAAAAAGAAACAAACTTAGATAAAGGAATTGACAAAAGTGTAGCACGATAGTAAACTTTTAATTAGAAAGAGGAAGGGAGGAACAGTGAGATGAATGAAATAAAAATGAGAGTCTCAGGTGTTGAGAAATCATTTCCAGGCGTAAAGGCTCTTAGCAATATTGATTTTGCTGTCAGAAAAGGAACTGTTCACGCATTGTGTGGCGAAAATGGAGCGGGAAAATCTACATTAATGAAAATCATTATGGGACTGTATAAAGCAGATAAAGGACAGATCTTTATTGATGAAAAGCCAGTTGATATAAAAAATCCAATTCAGGCAAGAGAGCTCGGAATCTCTATGATCGCACAGGAGTTAAATTATGTGCCAGAGTTGACAGTAGAAGAAAATTTGTTTTTAGGAAGACTTCCAGTAAACAAATTTAAGAAGATTGATTGGAAAAAGGTTCGTAAGGATGCAACAAAATTTTTGGAAGAAGAAGGATTAACTTACGCACCAAATCAAAAGTTGAAAACACTAACAGTATCTGAGATTCAGATGTTGGAAATTATAAAAGCGATTACAAATAATGCAGAAATAATTATTATGGATGAGCCGACTTCGTCAATTACAGATAAAGAAGTAGGACTTCTGTTTGAAAAAATTGCTGAATTAAAGGCGAAAGGTGTTTCTATTATTTATATTTCACATAAGATGGATGAGGTGTTCCAAATTGCAGATGATATCAGTATTTTGCGAGATGGAGCAGTTGTTTCCACAGATCGAGCAGAAGATTTGGACATTGATACGGTAATTGCACGAATGGTTGGACGTAAGATTGATAACGTATATCCAAAAGAAGATATAAAACTTGGAGATATGGCGCTTGAAGTTGAACATTTTACACAGCCAGGTGTGTTTGAAGATATCAATTTTAACGTAAGAAAAGGCGAAATTATTGGATTTGCTGGTCTTGTAGGCGCGGGACGAACAGAAACAATGCGAGCAATCTTTGGTTTGGATCCACATGAATCAGGAACTGTAAGAATTGATGGAAAAGAAACACAGATTAAAAATCCAAAGGATAGTATTGAGAAGAAATTGGTTATGCTTTCCGAAAGCAGAAGAGAGGATGGAATTGTTCCGGTACGAAGTGTAAAAGAGAATGCCAGCCTTGCTTCACTGAAGGATTACATATATGGTGGATATGCTCATAAGAAAAAAGAAACAGAGCATGTACAGGAAATGTTTGCGAAGATGAATGTAAAAACTCCTTCTTTGGACACGGAGATTGGAAAATTATCTGGTGGTAATCAACAGAAAGTGTTGCTTACAAGATGGATGCTTTGCGAACCGGAAATTATGATTTTGGATGAACCAACAAGAGGAATTGACGTTGGTGCAAAGTTTGAAATTTATAAGCTTATAACAGAGATTGTGAAAGAGGATAAGGCAGTTGTCATGGTTTCATCAGAATTGCCAGAATTAATTGGAATGTGTGACAGAATATATATCATGAATCAAGGACGTATATCTGGATGCATTTCAAGAGAAGAATTTTCACAGGAAACAATCATGAGATATGCAACAGGTGTTGATACACAGAAGTAGAGGAGAAGAAAAAGATGAAATCAAAAGCAAATATTCAACATTATATACAGAAATATAGTATTTACATTGTTTTGGTAGTATTATTTATCGCTTGTAGTTTAATAAGCCCATACTTCCTTCAGAGCAGCAATATGATTAACGTTTCAAAACAGCTTTGTGTTGGAATATTAATCGCATTTGGAGAAATGATTTTGGTTATCAGTGGCTTTATTGATCTTTCTGTTGGAGCGGTACTTGCTCTCGCAGGTGTATTGTCTGTATCTGCATACAAAAGTACAGGCTCTATGATAGTGGCGATTATTGTAGCGCTTGCAGTAGCAGTTTTGTGTAACGTTATCAATGCTTTCTTTGTGGCACAGTGTAATGTTCCAGCATTTATTGCAACATTAGGTATGCAGCAGGCTGCAAGAGGTGTAGCCCTTTACTACACTGGTGGACAGAATATTCTTCAGCTTGGTGATTATGTAAAAATTGGACAGGGAACAGTCGGAATAGTTCCAGTTCCAGTGATTATCGTATTCTTTTCAACAATTGTTATTTGGTACATTGTTAATAATACAAGACATGGACGTGGAATTTACGCAATTGGTGGTAGTAGAAGTGCTGCAGAAGCAAGTGGTATTAATGCAAAGAAAAGTATCTATATGTCATATATCATCAATGGTGTATTGATTGGTCTTGCAGGTATGATCTTTATGGCACGTAATAATGCAGGTCTTCCAAACGGAGCAATTGGTTATGAAATGACAGGTCTTACAGCAGCAATCGTAGGTGGAACATCTTTTACAGGTGGTATTGGTACAGTAAGTGGAACAATCGTAGGTGCATTTATTATCGGGTTCCTTGAAAATATCATGAACCTTGTTGGTGTAAATGCTTATATTCAGGAAATTATTAAAGGTTCTATCATTGTACTTGCAGTTGCATTTGATGTAATTAGTAAATCAAAGAAAACTCAGAAAGTAATTGTTGCAAAAGACGATAAGAAAGAATCTGAGAAAGCAAAAGCATAATACATAGCGAATATGTTTATGATACACAGTTCAAAACGTGGAAATGAAAGGAGAACGTATTATGAAAATGAAAAAATTAGTAGCGGTATTGTTAACATTAACAATGGCATTCTCTTTAGCTGCATGTGGATCTAAAGAAAGTGGTGGAGAAAGTGAAAGTGGAGCGAAAAGAGTTTGTTTCGTAGCAAGAGCATCAGCTGACACATTTGCAGCATGGCTTACATCTTCTATGAAAGAAGAGGCGGAAAAATATGAAGACATTGAACTTACATGTGTAAGTGGAGAAGCAGATGACAATACAGAAAATGGTTTGATTGAAGACTGTATCACAAAACAGTATGATTTAGTAATTGTACAGTCTAATAACAATGCAGCTCAGGCTCCATACGTTCAGAAACTTGTAGACGCAGGAATCCCTGTTATTACAACAAACCCTACAACACACCAGGGAGACCTTGATGGCAGTGATGATACATCTGTAATGGCTGGAACAGGAACAGTCGATGCTGATCCAGTTGAACAGGCTGCTGTTGGAGCAAAAAGAGCAGTGGAAGAAGTACCAGAAAATGCAAATGTAGTAGTTTTAAGAGGACCTTCTGGAAACTATCATGCAGAACAGAGACGTGCAGCATGGGATGAATATTTCTTCTCTCAGAGAAAAGATGTAACAATTTTATACGAAGATTATGCAAACTGGAATAGTGATGAAGCTCTTACACTTATGGAAGCATGGGTACAGGGTGGAAAACACATTGATGCTATTATCTCTATGAATGACAATATGGCAGCAGGTGCAATTGAAGCAGTTCGTGAAGATTCTAATTATGTAAATGCTGATGGAACAACAAACTTCTTAGCATATGGTGTTGACGGAACAGCTCAGGGATGCCTCTTAATTAAAGAAGGACTACTTACATGTACAGCTTTACAGTCTGCATCTGACCTTGCAGTAAAAAATATGGAATATGCTTCTAAGGTATTAGCTGGTGAAATGGAAATTACAGATGTAAATGACTATGTTGATGCGCCAGAAATCAATGTTGATAATGTAGATGATTATATTCAGATTTATATTGATAACGGAGAAATTTCTGAATCTGACGTAAAATAGTTAAGTACATATCAGAAGTTGAATAAAAACTAGAAAATTCTTAGATGAATACAGCCACGTAAGAAAATGTGTATTAAGGTGCCTGACAGTCTTGGCTGTCAGGCACATGTGTTAATATTGAAAAAAATGTGTTATAATGAAATGCGAAAGGACGGAAAGAAAATGAAAATGCAGAAAGCAGCTTTTATGAACGGATTAGATAACATGGTGATTAAAGAGGTACCAGTACCAAAAGTAGGGGAAAAACAAGTACTTGTACAACTTGAATATGTTGGAATTTGTGGATCAGATGTACATTATTATCATCATGGGGTATGTGGATCATACAAAGTAAATCTCGAAGAAGATTTTATGCTTGGACATGAATGTGCGGGTACAGTTGTAGAAGTTGGAGCAGGTGTTGAATCCTTAAAGGTAGGTGACCGAGTTGCATTAGAACCAGGCATTACATGTGGACAATGTGAATATTGCAAATCTGGAAGATATAATTTGTGCCCAGATGTTGTGTTCTTAGCAACACCACCAGTGCAGGGATGCTATGAAGAATATATTGCATTCCCAGAAAATATGTGTTTTAAACTTCCGGAAAATGTATCTACAAAAGAAGGGGCATTGATTGAACCATTAGCGGTAGGCTTTCATGCTGCAAGTCAGGGAAATGTACAGCCAGGAGATACAGTAGTGATTCTTGGAGCAGGCTGCATTGGTCTTGTAACATTGTTGTCTTGTAAAGCACGTGGAGCAGGAACAATTATTGTTTCAGATCTCGTAGATGCACGTCTTGAAAAGGCAAAAGAACTTGGTGCAACTCATGTAATTAATGGAAAAGAAAAAGATACATTGGCTGAAATTGCTCGCTTGACAAATGGAAAAGGAGCGAATAAAGTGTTTGAAACAGCAGGTTCACCATTTACAATTGCACAGACACCACATATCGTGTCCAAAGGTGGAACAATCACTTTGGTTGGTATTGCAGCAGTGGAAGAAATTAATTTTAACTTCGCACAAATCATGGATAAAGAAGCTGAAATTAAATCTGTATTCCGTTACAGAAATATTTATCCAAAAGCAATTGCGGCAGTATCTAGTGGAGCCATTGATGTGAACGGAATTGTGACACATGAATTTGATTTGGAACATATTCAGGATGCGTTCCAAGAAGCAGTAAATAACAAAACAGATTTAGTAAAGGCAATTATTAAAGTAAAATAATAATTTCTATAGTGGAGGACAGAAGATGCTTTACATAGGAGTAGATTTAGGAACATCAGCAGTAAAAT
>CAZPZR010000083.1:0-6348 GCA_964591105.1 uncultured Lachnospiraceae bacterium
AAATGCAGTAGAATTAGAAAAAGAACTTCAAGATGCAGATGTCGTTGTAACTGGCGAAGGCAGATTAGATTTTCAAACAGCAATGGGAAAAGCACCAGTCGGCGTAGCAAAGCGTGCAAAAAAATATGGTGCGAAGGTCATCGCATTTGCAGGAAGCGTGACGCCAGAGGCAAAAGCTTGCAATAAAGCTGGAATTGATGCATATTTTCCAATCGTCAGAGGAATTACTACCTTAGAGGACGCAATGAATACAGAGTTTGCGAAAACAAATATGAAAATGACTGTGGAGCAGGTGTTCCGTTTGTTATAGCAAAAAGGAACGGTAAAATCTAAGGTAAAAAGAGTAGAAACGGAGTGGATTAAATCCACTCCGTTTCTAAATACTTATTATACTTTCACAATCTGCTGCCGGTACTCATTGATAAATGGCATCTTAAATTTCTGTGTAATAATACTTTCGTATAAATCTGCTGCAAAAATATCCTGATTCAACATATGTTCACCAACGTCGCTCAGATCGGAAGTCTGCGTGAGTTTCGTGAGAAGTGGGACGCTGGAATGTCTCTTTAAAACACTCAATACATCGGTAGCATCCTTGCGGAATCCAAGAATATGTGCATATTGGCAATAGCCCTCATGCTCATAGGAAATCATATCTTCATTAGTAATATTAAGAAGAATATGGAAAAGACTTCTGCTGATGCGTGTATAGGTCATGTCTCGTGTTTTGAGTAGATCGCAGAATTGATCAAATGTTATGAAATGATCTCGATGATTCATAATGCGATTTGCTAAATCTTCAGTAATATCCTTATACTTCACAAGTGTCTCACGCGTCTCAGTTAAAAGTTTATATTTCAATAGTAAAGAAAAATCATTGGTATAAATTGGGTACCGTGTCCGATAAGTTTCTTCTAAAAGGCGGATACAAGAAGGTGGCACCTGATCCTCTAATCTGGTAAGAATTTCCGAAAGCACCGGCTCATCGTACATCTCGTCGGATTCTAGATGAAGAGACTTTCCAGTAAATTCTAATAATTTACGAATTGCAGATGCAGAGCTTAAAGTACCAGTTAAATGTTCGTCGTGATATCCAGATACGATACGTTTAATGGTATAACATTTGATAGGGCTCTTTTTCTTGTAGAGACTCTTAATGTACTCAATGCCCAATACATTGTTTGGCTGTGACAGAATCTCATCCAGTTCCGGGCGTTTAAAATAGGCCTTTAATGCCTGTTGCCGCGCATAAGGAAATGACATTCCTTTGCGAAGTCCTTCCTGAAGGAGAAAACGATATTCTTCCGGTTCTTCTGCAACGACCTGAGCAATTTCTGCCAGTGTTTCATAATCTCCACATTCACTACCAAAGCAAATGGAATCGATACAGCCAAGGCTTTCTAAAAGAGAAATTGCACCGGCGGCAAAATATTCAGCACTGCCGACAGCGTAGCAGACAGGAAGTTCCAAAACAACAGGAACACCGGCTTCTAAGGCTACTTCAGCACGTAAAGACTTTGGCATGATAGCAGGTGCACCACGCTGAACATAATTGCCGCTCATAACGACAACGACTGCATCGGCGCCGGTAATTTCTTTCGCTTTTTGAATGTGATACAAATGTCCATTGTGAAAAGGATTATATTCTGTAATTAGTCCGACAATTTTCATGAAAATCTCCTACTTGTATATCTTTATAAAATTTATTATACTATAAAGAGTGCAAAGACGCAAATAAACAGGGAGGAGGGTGTATATGGCTAAATATCGCTATAACGTCAAAGAAAATGAGATGGAACTGGTGGAAGATGATGATGAAACAGAAGTTGAGTCAGAGGAAATCCAGGAAGAATATGGTGTGGAATATTTAGAGGAACGAGAAGAATTGACCAAAGACCGCATTTTAGACTTGCTGGAACAACGTCAGTTCAAAGAACTCAAAGAAGAACTAGAAACGAATATGTACCCTGTCGACCTTGCCGATATTATGGAAGAACTGGAACCAAAACAGGTTGTAATGCTTTTTAGATTACTGGCGAAGGAAGAAGCGGCGGAGACATTTACCTTCATGAATAGTGACATGCGTGAAACTCTGATTGGAGCATTGACTGACTCGGAACTTGAAGAAGTCATGGAAGAGATGTATCTAGATGATACTGCGGATATTTTGGAAGAACTTCCGGCCAATGTTGTAGACCGTCTGTTGATGGCTACGGACAAAGAGACTCGTGCACAGATCAATCAGCTGCTCCAATATCCGGAGGATAGTGCGGGAAGTGTTATGAATGTGGAATACATTGCACTTCGCAAGGAGATGACGGTTGAAGAAGCAATTTTGAAAATTCGACAAGTTGGTTTGAATCGTGAGACAATCTACACCTGTTATGTTACAGAAAAACGTAAACTGATAGGTACGGTAGATATCAAAGAATTGTTAACAACAGGTGAACTTCGTACCATTGAAGAAATCATGGAGACAAACCTGCTCTATGGTTATACAACGGATGACCAGGAAGAAGTTGCCAATACGATTTTGAAATATGACTTAATCGCACTTCCGATTATTGACCATGAAAGTTGTATGGTTGGTATCGTCACTATCGATGACGCCATGGATGTCTTACAGGAAGAGGCAACCGAGGATATGAGCCTCATGGCCGGTGTAAGCCCAAGTGAAGATTCTTACTTTGGGACAAGCGTGCTACAGCATGTGAAAGACCGTGTTCCATGGTTGATGTTCTTGATGCTTTCCGCAACACTTTCACAGATGATCATGAACAGTTATGATTCGATGATCGCAATTATGCCGCAATTATCTGGATTTGTGCCAATGCTAACAGGTACAGGCGGTAACTGTGGTTCCCAGAGCTCAACCTTGATGATTCGTGGATTAGCAACTGGAGAAATCGAGTTTAAAGACCTTCCGAAGGTTGTGTGGAATGAAGTGCGAATTGCTATTTGTGTGAGTATGATTCTTGCGGTAGTCAATGGAGTTCGAATTATGCTGATGGGACATGGAAGTTTTATGATGGCGATCGTTGTTGGAATTTCTATGTCATGTGCAATCATTATTGCAAAGGTAGTTGGATGTTGCTTGCCATTGGTATCTAAGAAAATTGGACTAGATCCGGCGCTGATGGCGACCCCGCTGATTTCTACTCTTGTCGATTCAAGTACGATCAGCGTGTATTTTGCGATTGCAAAATATGCATTTAAACTATAAAAAGTAGGAAAAAAGTACAAATTGTACCTAAAAATGCACATAAGATTTGAGAAAGAGACCTTGAGAAAGAGGTCTCTTTGTATTATAATGAAAATTAATGAGAATATATGGAAAGGAGTCTATAAATCATGGGATTCATAGATGAAATTAAAGCAAAAGCAAAAACTTGTAAAAAAACAATTGTTCTTCCTGAAACAGAAGACATCAGAACTTATGAAGCAGCAGAAGCTGTATTAAAAGAAGGAACAGCAAACCTCATCCTCGTAGGTAGCGAAGAAGAGATTGCAAAGAATAAAGGTTCTTTTGATATCACAGGAGCAACAATCGTTGACCCTGCAAAGAGCGAAAAGACAGACGCATACATTGCAAAACTTGTAGAACTTCGTGAAAAGAAAGGTATGACAGAAGAAAAAGCTAGAGAACTTCTTCTTACAAACTACCTTTACTACGGAGTTATGATGGTTAAGATGAAAGATGCAGATGGTATGGTTTCAGGTGCTTGCCATTCAACAGCTGATACATTAAGACCATGCTTACAGATTCTTAAGACAAAACCAGGTACAAAATTAGTATCTGCATTCTTCGTAATCGTTGTACCAGATTGCGACATGGGAGCAGATGGAACATTCGTATTCGCTGACTCTGGACTTGAACAGAATCCAGACCCAGAAAAACTTGCAGCAATTGCTCTTTCTTCTGCAGATTCATTTGAAGCTTTAACAGGAAAAGAACCAATCGTTGCTATGCTTTCACACTCAACAAAAGGAAGTGCAAAACATCCTGACGTTGACAAAGTTGTAGAAGCTACACGTATCGCAAAAGAAAACGCTCCAGAAGGACTTCTTTTAGATGGAGAATTCCAGCTTGACGCAGCAATTGTTCCAGAAGTTGGACAGTCTAAAGCTCCAGGAAGCCCAGTAGCAGGTAAAGCAAACGTTTTAGTATTCCCAGACCTTGATGCTGGTAACATCGGATACAAACTTGCTCAGAGACTTGGAAAAGCAGAAGCTTATGGACCACTTACACAGGGTATCGCAGCTCCAGTAAATGACCTTTCACGTGGATGTAGCGCAAAAGATATCGAAGGTGTTGTAGCAATCACAGCAGTTCAGTGTATTCACGCAGATGCTGAATAATTATAAAGGTAAAGTTTAAGAGAGGTAAAGAACATGAACGTATTAGTAATTAACTGTGGAAGTTCTTCTTTGAAATTCCAGTTAATCAATTCTGAAACAGAAGCAGTATTGGCAAAAGGATTATGTGAAAGAATCGGTATCGATGGAAGACTCACATACCAGCCAGAAGGTGGAGAAAAAGAAGTAAGCGAACTTGCAATGCCAACACATACAGAAGCAATCCAGTTTGTAATCAACGCTCTTACAAATGAAGCTACAGGTGTAGTTAAGAGCTTAGATGAAATCGGAGCAGTTGGACACCGTGTAGTACATGGTGGAGAAAAGTTCACAACATCTGTTGTTGTAACTCCAGAAGTAAAAGCTGGAATCGAAGAATGTAACGACCTTGCACCACTTCACAACCCAGCAAACTTAATCGGTATTACTACATGTGAAAACTTAATGCCAGGTAAACCACAGGTAGCAGTATTCGATACAGCATTCCATCAGACAATGCCAGCAAAATCATATATGTATGGACTTCCATATGAATATTATGAAAACTATAAAGTAAGACGTTACGGATTCCACGGAACAAGCCACAGCTTCGTTTCTAAGAGAGTAGCAGAATTCCTTGGCAAAGATTACAACAATACAAAGACAATCGTATGCCACCTTGGAAATGGATCTTCTATCTCTGCAGTTCTTAACGGAGAATCTGTAGATACATCTATGGGACTTACACCATTGGAAGGTCTCGTAATGGGAACACGTTCTGGTGATATGGATCCAGCAATCATGGAATACATCGCTAAGAAAGAAAACCTTGATATCACAGGTATCATGAGTGTTCTGAACAAAAAATCTGGTGTAGAAGGTATCTCAGGAGTATCTAGTGACTTCCGTGACCTTGCAAGTGCAGCAGAAGAAGGAAATGAAAGAGCTGAATTAGCATTAGAAGTATTTGCTTACAGAGTAGCAAAATACGTTGGAAGCTATGTAGCAGCTATGAACGGCGTTGACAATATCGTATTTACAGCTGGTATTGGAGAAAACGACCCAGAAACAAGAGCAAGAATCTTAAAATATTTAGGATACCTTGGAATCGAAATCAATGCAGAAGCAAATGGAAAACGTGGAAAAGAAATGGTAATTTCTACTCCAGATTCTAAAGTAACTGTACTTGTAATTCCAACAAACGAAGAACTTGCAATCTGCCGCGAAACAGTAGCTTTAATCTAGTTTTTCCCGGATAGTGATTTAACAATTTTTGTGATGTAATGAGCACCCTTCGACGATGTCGGAGGGTGTGTTACACTTGATGAAAAAAGTTAAAAAAAACTATATTTAGTGGTTGACAAACGAAAAACACATGATATAATAGACAAGGTATGAATAGGGGTGACTATATGTTAATAGACCTATCCAAAGTTTTATCTGAACCACATAAGACTTTAGATGTGAATGTTCCATGTGAGTTAGATGAATTTAAAACAGATTTTGGTGTATTTCCAATCGTTTCAAAAGATGAGATTCACTTAGTAATCCGCTATGTGAAAGAAAAGCAGCTTGAGATTCAAGGAGAGAGCCGAGTTGTTGTGGAGATTCCATGTGACAGATGTCTTGAACCAGTCCACGTGGAGATTCCATTGGAATTTATCAAACGAATTATGGTAGTTTCAGATGAAGAAGAGTGTGAGGAGTCAGATGAATTTGACGAATCCAATTATATTGACGGATATACTCTTGATGCGGATCATTTGATCAGCAACGAGGTACTAATAGGGTGGCCGACTAAAATTCTATGTAGCGAAGACTGTAAAGGGATTTGCAACGTATGTGGTCAAAACCTGAATCAGGGAACTTGTAGCTGTGAAGATACAAGTCTTGACCCTAGAATGTCAGTTATCCGTGATGTTTTTAAGAATTTTAAGGAGGTGTAACCTATGTCAATTTGTCCAAAGAATAAATCTTCTAAAGCAAGAAGAGATAAAAGAAGAGCTAATTGGA
>CAZPZR010000084.1:0-6158 GCA_964591105.1 uncultured Lachnospiraceae bacterium
ATGTTAAGAAAAAAGGAGAAGCTGCAAAAGTAGCAATCCGTAACGTACGTCGTGATGGAAACGATGCATTCAAAAAATTAAAAGGATCTGACGTTTCAGAAGATGAAATCAAAGATTTGGAAGATGAACTTCAGAAATTAACAGATAAGTATGTAAAAGAAGTTGACAAAGCAGTAGAAGTGAAGACAAAAGAAGTAATGACTGTTTAATATTCCAGGGAAAGAGTCTGTGAAATCAGGCTCTTTTCATTTCTATGAAGGATAAGCCTTGAAAATAATGGAGGGAACAAGGATGATGAAGATGCCTCAACATGTGGCCATCATTTTGGATGGAAACGGACGCTGGGCGAAAGCAAAGGGAATGCCTCGTAATTATGGGCATGCACAAGGAAGTAAAAATGTGGAAAGAATCTGTGAAGAGGCATGGAGAATGGGGATAAAATACCTGACAGTGTATGCATTTTCCACAGAGAACTGGAATCGTCCAAAAGAAGAAGTAGATGCACTGATGAAGTTGCTTAGAAATTACATGAAGACTTGTCTGAAAACTGCAGAGAAGAATGATATGAAGATTCGTGTGATTGGGGATAAATCCAGATTGGATGAAGACATTCGTACAAGAATCGCGGAGTTAGAAGAAGCAACGAAGAACAATCAGGGATTGAACTTCCAGATTGCGATCAATTATGGAAGCAGAGACGAAATCACAAGAGCAGTGAAGGCGTTGGCAAAAGACTGTGCAGATGGAAAAGTGAACGCAGAGGATATCAATGAATCTATGATTGAATCTTACTTAGACACACACGATATTCCAGATCCAGATTTATTGATCCGTACAAGTGGGGAACAGAGATTGTCGAACTATTTGTTATGGCAGCTTGCTTATACAGAGTTTTATTTTACAGATGTTCCATGGCCAGATTTTTCAAAAGAAGAACTTTTAAAGGCTGTAGAACAGTTTAATCGCAGAGATAGACGCTATGGTGGCGTGAAGGAGGAATAAGATGTTTAAGACAAGATTGATCAGTGGAATTGTAATGGTTCTGATCTTGATCGGTACAGTAGGATATGGCGGAATGGTATTGTTCGGTCTGCTTGCTGTGATCAGTTTGATTGGGATGTCAGAATTATATAAAGTCATGGGAATTGAAAAACAGTTACTTGGATTTGTAGGATATTTGGCAGCAATTGCTTATTACGGAGTGTTATGCGTAACGGGAATGCAGATGACAATGCTGTTCATCCTGTTCCTGATTCTGGTGATGGCTGTGTATGTATTTTCTTATCCAAAGTATCGTTCTGAGCAGATAATGACTGCATTCTTTGGACTGTTCTATGTAGCAGTTATGTTGTCTTATGTATATCAGACAAGAATGCTTTCTGATGGAGCAATCGTTGTATGGCTCATCTTCTTAAGTTCCTGGGGATGTGATACTTGTGCGTACTGCGTGGGAATGTTGATTGGAAAGCATAAAATGGCACCAAAACTTAGCCCTAAGAAATCTGTCGAAGGTGGAATTGGCGGTGTCGTAGGAGCAGCATTGTTAGGTGCATTATATGCGCTTGCTGTAAATCAGTGGGGCGGTGCAAGTGCAAATGCGCTTCATTATGCAATTATTTGTGGTGTTGGCGGAATGATCTCACAGATAGGAGATTTGGCGGCATCTGCAATTAAAAGAAATCATGATATTAAAGATTATGGAAAATTAATTCCAGGACATGGTGGGATTTTGGACCGTTTTGACAGCGTGATTTTCACAGCACCAGTTATTTATTATCTGGCTACAATGCTTGCTGGTAATATCTAAGAAGGGAAGGAACATATGATGAAGAAAATAGCAATTCTTGGTTCGACAGGTTCTATTGGAACACAGACATTGGAAGTTGCAAGAGAAAATGGAGATTTGGAAGTTCTTGCACTTGCAGCAGGAAGTAATATTAAGCTTTTGGAAGAACAGATTCGTGAATTTTCTCCACGTCTGGTTGCAGTGTGGGATGAAAAGAAAGCTGCAGAGCTTCGTACAAATGTTGCAGATTTGAATGTGAAAGTTGTCTCTGGGATGGAAGGGCTGTTGGAAGTATCTGTTCTGGAAGATGTGGAAATACTAGTGACAGCAATTGTTGGGATGATTGGAATTCGTCCAACGATTGAAGCAATCAAAGCAGGAAAAGACATTGCACTTGCAAATAAAGAAACTTTGGTAACAGCTGGTCACATTATTATGCCGCTTGCAAAAGAAATGGGCGTAAAGATTTTACCAGTAGACAGCGAGCATAGTGCTATTTTCCAGTCCTTGCAGGGAAATACGCATGGGGCAATCCATAAGATTCTCCTGACAGCGTCTGGCGGGCCATTCCGTGGAAAAAAAGAAGAAGATTTGTTAAATATTCGTGTGGAAGACGCATTGAAACATCCAAACTGGACCATGGGACAGAAAATTACCATTGATTCTTCTACAATGATCAATAAAGGTTTGGAAGTGATTGAAGCAAAATGGCTGTTTGATGTAGATGTGGATCGTGTTCAGGTAGTCGTGCAGCCACAGAGTATCATTCATTCGATGGTGGAATATGTCGATGGTGCTATTATGGCAGAACTTGGAACTCCAGATATGAAACTTCCAATCCAGTATGCGCTGTATTATCCAGAGAGAAGATATTTGCCAGGGGATAGATTGGATTTTTGGAGTTTAGGAAAAATTGATTTTGAAAAACCAGATATGGAGACATTCTATGGTTTAGGACTTGCGTATGAAGCAGGCCGAGTTGGTGGAAGTCTTCCAACTGTATTTAATGCGGCAAATGAACTCGCAGTGAAGAAGTTCTTGAACCGCGAGATTAAATATCTTGAAATTATGGAAATTATTGAAGATTGCATGAAGGCTCATAAAAATATTGAGCATCCGACTTTGGAGCAGATTCTGGAAACAGAAGCGGCAACTTATGAGCGGATTGAAAGCAGGAGGTAAAGAAAAGTTTGGGTATTATTTTAGCGTTACTATTATTTAGTTTCATAGTCTTTTTCCATGAACTGGGACATTTCCTCGTGGCGAAAAAATGCGGGGTAGATGTAGAAGAATTTGCGGTTGGTATGGGACCACTCCTCGTTTCTAAAGAGTACAAGGGAACCAAGTATTCTTTAAGATTGTTGCCGATTGGTGGATTCTGCGCCATGGGAGAAGATGAAGAAGCAACAGACTCCCCAAATAATTTTAATAACAAATCTGTATGGGCGAGAATTGCAGTTATTGCAGCGGGTGCGATTTTCAACTTTATACTGGCGCTTCTTTTGTCTATTGTGATGGTAGGAATGACTGGCTATGATGCATCTGTAATTTCGGCAGTAGATGAAAATTATCCGGCAGCAGAAGCAGGCATGGAAGCGGGAGATAAGATTATCCGAATGGGAGATAAGAAAATCAACCTTTTCCGCGAAGTAACTATGTATAATCAGTATCATCAGGGAAAAGAAGTGGAAGTGACTTTCTTACATGATGGTGAGAAGAAAACAGCAACACTTCAGCCAGTGATGGACGAGGAATTAGGATATTATCGCTTTGGATTCAGTGGCGGAGCATATCAGAAAGCAAATGTTCTGACTGCAGTGCAATATGGCGTCTACGAAGTAAAATTTTGGATTTGTACAACTGTTGACAGTTTGAAAATGTTAATTACTGGTCAGGTTGGTGTGGATCAGTTATCAGGACCGGTAGGAATTGTTGATGTTGTAGGGGATTCCTATGAGCAGACAAAGGATTATGGTGTAAAGATTGTATTTGAACAGCTTTTGTATTGGGCAATCCTGTTATCAGCAAACCTTGGAGTTATGAATTTACTTCCACTTCCAGCGTTGGATGGAGGTCGATTGATTTTCCTATTCGTAGAAGCGATTCGTGGAAAACGAGTACCACCAGAAAAAGAAGGGTATGTGCATACAATTGGAATCATTTTATTGATGCTTCTGATGGTGTTCGTGATGTTTAATGATATTAAACGTTTGTTTATGTAGAGAATAAACGCTGAATGAAAACAAGTGCTTTAACGTAGGAATTGCGGTGAGGCACTTGTTTTAGAATAAAAAATAACTGGAAATGTGGGAAATGCGATTATGAAAAATGGAAATGAGAACCAGCAGATGATCATTCGAAGTGCGCGGAAATCAGACGCAAAAGCGTTGCTGGAAATCTACGCGCCTTATGTGAGAACTACAGCAATTACATATGAATATGAAGTACCATCTGTGGAGGAATTCGAAGGAAGAATTGCGCATATACAGGAAAAATATCCTTATTTAGTCGCTGAGAAAGATGGAAAAATCCTTGGTTATGCGTACGCAGGCGCATTTCATGTGAGGGCTGCTTATGAGTGGGCAGTGGAGACATCTATTTATCTGAGAGAAGATCAAAGAGGCAATGGACTGGGACGAAAAATGTATGATGCGTTGGAAAAAGCTTTGAAAGCACAAAATATTTTGAATGTCTATGCTTGTATTGCATTTCCAGAAGTGGAAGATGAATACCTGACGATGAATAGCGTGAATTTTCACAAACATTTGGGATACAAAGAGACAGCTATATTCAAAGAGTGTGCAATCAAATTCCATCGGTGGTATCATATGATGTGGATGGAAAAAAGAATTGGGGAACATACTTCACATCCAGAACCGGTGATTCCTTATTGGAAATTAGAAAAAAATACGATGGGAGAGTAATGAGATGAATTCGTATATAGCGTTGCTTCTTATGGTGATAAATGGTGTGGCATTTTTCATGTATGGAGTGGACAAGAGAAGAGCTGTGAAGCATCAGTGGAGAATATCGGAAGCTGCGCTGCTTGGAATAGCATTTTGTGGTGGGAGTGTGGGTGCGCTCCTGGGGATGAAAACATTTCACCACAAGACGAAACACTGGAAGTTTAAAATTTTAGTACCTTTATTTTTACTCCTGCACATCGGGATATATGTGGTGTTAGGATAAGAATTTAGATAAACGATTGTAAATAAGAAATGAGGATGAAGACATGGTTAGACCAATAGTGAAAGATGTGTTTTTCCTGGGGCAGAAATCTGAACCAGCGGGAAAAGAAGACGTAGGTGTTATCCGAGACCTTGAAGATACGTTGCAGGCGAATGCCGAACATTGTGTAGGTATGGCGGCGAATATGATTGGAGTAAAAAAACGAATCATTATCGTGGATGCTGGTTTTATGAGATTGGTAATGCTGAATCCGGAAATTACAAAAAAAGAAGGTCCTTATGAAGTGGAAGAAGGATGCTTGTCATTATTAGGTGTGAGAAAAACAACCAGATATGAAAAAATAGAAGTTTCCTATCAGGATAAAAATTTCCAAAAGAAACGACAGAGCTTCACTGGCTGGACGGCACAGATCATACAGCATGAAATCGATCATTGCAACGGAATTGTGATATAATGAGCGAATCGTGCTATAATGAGCGCAAGCGAGCAGGAGCAAGCGAATGGAATCAAGAAAGGCTTGGGTTAAAGAGAGATGAAACTGACAATTGATGGAAGAAATTTAATAATCAAAGATAAAAAAGCAACCACATTTTGTGAAATCGAATTGACAGACGAAATGTTGATGGTGTTGAACGAGCAGGGAGAGGCACTTTCAGAAGGAACAATTGCAGCGGAAGAAGTACATGCTTGTATGTACTGTGAACTGCTTCGAAACATTACATGGATTCTCGCAGGTGAAGAAATCGAGAAACTTACGATGGTATTCGAAAAAGAAGAAGAATTTAAAAATGCAGTGAAAGCGATAAGAGATACATATAAAAATTGGGAAATCTCAGAGCAGAATAAAAAAATCAATGGCTATGCAGCAGCACTGGTTGAAAAAATGAAGGCAGGGATAGAACTGCACATTGTAGAGTCTTCTGACGAGGTGAAAGTTCCGGTTTGCCCGGTGTGTGGAATGCAGTGCGATCCAGGTATTCCATATTGCATGGAATGCGGAGCAAGTGTGGAGTAAGAATAGAAAGATAAAGTATATAAAAGTATTGTCGTCAGTTTATAGCTTGCGGCAATATTTTTTTGAAAATAATAAAATATGTATTGCAATTCTATAATGAATATGCTATCTTGTAACCACGCAAATGGTGATTCTAGTCATTTGCAAACATTCTAATAATCAAAATCA
>CAZPZR010000085.1:0-6135 GCA_964591105.1 uncultured Lachnospiraceae bacterium
GTACAGACTGCCTCCATAAACTTTGGCAGCTTGTGTCATGATGCATCACCTACATTCTCAATAAAATCATTAATAAGTTTCGTATGATCCTCTTCGTTTAGTTCGCGTTCGATTACTTTGCCGGCAATTTCAACAGCCATGCCGCCAATTTCACCTTTGATTTCATTCACAGCTTTGCGTTTTTCCTGCGCAATATCCTTTTCTGCCTTTTCTTTCATGGCAGCTACCTGACTGGAAGCTTCTCTTAGCATTTCTTCACTCTGGACAGCGGCAGTTTTCTGTGCTGTCTTCACGATTTCATTTGCTTTATTCTTTGCTTCCTGCATATTCTTTTCATACTCAGCTTTCATTGCCTGTGCCTCTTCTTTCGCCTGCACCGCATCCTGAATCTCAGCGTCTGCCTGTGCTCTGCGCTTTTCCAGGATTTCGTTGACTGGTTTAAAAAGAAAACGCTTGATCAGATATACTTGAATAAATAGGTTGCAAATCGTCGCTACAAAATTCCAAGGCACAATTCCTACTAATTCCTGTACCTGCATGTTTGTAACCTCCTGTCTTTTTCTCCCTGCTTATCCAAGGAAATTCATAAACATACCAGGAGCTACGAAAATAAGAAGCAAACCTGTTACGAAACCGTAAATACCTGTTGTTTCTGCAATCGCACAACCAAGAAGCATTGTAGATGTTACATCACCTTTGCATTCTGGCTGACGTCCAATTGCTTCCAACGCTTTTGCAACCGCGTTACCTTCACCAATACCAGGTCCAATACCTGCGATAAGTGCACATCCTGCTCCAATTGCGCATCCTGCTAATGCGATACCTTTTGCTAATAGCTGAAATTCCATAATGAAATCCTCCTGTAATAATTATTTTTCGTATTGAAGATGTCTCCGGACATCTAACATTCTAACCATCTTCTGCCGCATTCGCGATATACATAACCGTCAGCATACAGAAAATAAATGCCTGCATAATTCCTGAGAACCAGTCAAAATATACAGATAAAATAGCCGGCACACCAACATCCAAGATTGGAATCTGTGCCAACACATCACCAACGAGTCCTGGAAGTAATCCAAGAAGTGCAGAACTCGCTAATGCAAGCGCTCCATAGATCAGACCGTTGATTACAACACCAGAAAGAATATTACCAAAATGACGACACGCCATACTAATTGGGGTTGCCAATTCAGATAAAATATTAAATGGTGTCAGAACTGGTATTGGCTGCGTAAATCCTTTCATATATCCGCCAACTCCACCAGCCTTAATTTTCTGAGCAGTAATCATAATAAATACTACAACCGCCCAGGCTGCTTCTGTAGACAAATCTGCAGTAGGGCTTCGAAGTCCCACAAGGCTGATCAGATTTGATACCACACTTGTTGCAAAAAGTGCTGCAACAAAAGGAATCATATGTCTGAATTTTTCACCCATGTTACCGATTACAAACTTATTTGCCAATTCCACCAGGAATTCTGCTACAGCCTGTCTCTTTGAAATGTTTTCCACTCGCAGATCACGGGTTAACCAGATACAAAATCCTGTAATCAATATCATGACAATCCAGCTTACAACCATTGTTTCACTAATCCTCAAAGGTCCAAGAACTGGCAGATCAATGGGCAAAGTATATAAGATCTTCGCTCCACTAATGTCAAGATTCATACAGTGTTCACCTCCTTCTGTCTCTTCAATTTTTTCGCTTTTCCGTTACTTTATAGTATGAAATATCCCCACGATTTTAATTCCTGTTCCCGGAAATAAAAGTGGTGCAATTCCTGCAATAAAATAAAAGCAAGGTGCTACAATTGCTACGATTACCCACAGAATCTGCATTAGAAATCGCTGTGAATAACTTGCTTTTATCTTCATTCTGGCATCTGCCTCGTCTTTTGCTGATGATGCCTCCTGCACTGCCAGTCCCATGAGAAAGAAATTCAATACTGCAACACCACCTCCGCAAAGTCCGCCTAAAATAACCGTATAATCAAAGGGAACTTTCTCTGGCATTGAAACATGCAGTACTGCAAATAGAATCCACATCAAAATCACACCAATCAGAGTGATTATTGCAACCCTCTTTGTTTCTTTTTTCACAGCTGGCTGAATATTTTCCAATCGTTTGCCCATCCGCTTCTTTCCTTTCGCTGTTATAAATGTCTATTAAAATATACTTTATCTCTCTTTTCTTTTTTCTTTTCGTGCTTGTTCACAGATAAATAAAATTTATATGCTACTGTTCCAGAACCACCCATTCCAAAGAAAAATCCAAGGATATAAATCCAACTTCCGATTTCTGTCTTAGTTGTCAATAGCCAACAGACCGCAAGACAGAGCAAAAGCGGTGTTATAAAGGACAATCCCAGCTGAGATAACATCGTAACATTCCGAATAATCTCTGACCACTGTTTCAATGTTGCTCTCCTTTTCTCAATTTTTTCATTATTTTCGCTTTTTCATCATATAGCCGAATTTTATCACATTTCCCCCGAAAACTCAATCGAATTGTGCGAATCATTCTTTTTCATTATCCAAATCGACACGCACTTCTATTCGCGAAAAAATTTTGTTATTTTTTTAACTAAAAGTATTGACATTTTATTAACAAGATGTTAATCTTTTAACAGAAAGAAAAAAACCACTCATGAAAGGAGTTCAAGATTATGAAAAATTTATTATCTGCATTAAAAAACTACTTCGAAGGTGAGACAGCATTAACAGTTTATATCGATTCTCTCAAAAGATATTAATTTAAGGTGAGATTGAATATGATTAAGAAATTAAAAAGCGAGATGTTTGGCGTGTAGTACCTCTTAATACCAAATATCTCGCTTATTTTTTATTGATTTACGTATTCTTTGATCTGCTCTCGCTTACTGATTCCCAATTTTTCTAAAATTCTTGATACATAGTGCTTTACCGTATTGGTAGATAGTTCCAGATAATCTCCAATCTCCTGGTTTGTCCAATCTCTACAAGCAAGCATGGCAATCGAATATTCCATTGGTGTAAGCAGCTCCGTAATTTGATTATTCATCGTTGGATTATGAATCTTCATCCAACCTCGGCTAAATGCCAATACCCCATTCACCACTTTCTTATAAAGCTGTGGTTCACTCTTTCGAACACAGGATTCCACCATGCCCTGAAAAAGTCCGTGATGTTCGATAAATGGTTCTAAAAATTTGTCCTTTCTCGCCATTTTCCATGCTTCTTGGAATACAATTCTTGCCTGATCTGGATTTTTTAGATTGATATAGCACATGGAAATCAGACACTGCAAATAAATCATAGGAATTGGATAAACTTCATCTGTTAGTAATAATGCAGATTGTGCCATCCCAAGTGCTCGTTCGTAATCACAGGACAAATATGCTTCATGAGCCATGATATACATTGCATATAGACGCATCCCCATTGGAAGATACTTCATATAGTCTTCCAATTTCGGTAAATTATCTGCTGGAATATGCAATAAAACAGTGCTTAAGTTCATTGCAAAGACAGAACATGCTCTTGTTCCCATATCTACATCATCCGCAAAAGACTGTTGTAAGCATTCTTTCATTAATCCAACACTTTTCTTTGCTTCCTCTATTTCTCCACGTGTAAGATTAGAAAAGCAGTGCAAAATGCATGCAGCCAAACGAATCGTAATTTCTTCGTGGTCAATATATTCTTTCGTAATTTCTGCGCATGCTTCAGCATTTCCAGAAAAATAAAAGATTTCTGCCTGTGCAATTTCTTTCTGATCTTTATCGGTCAGTCTATCCATTGCAATCTCTGCTTCACCTGGTTGAAAAGGGCTGCAAAGCAATGGCAATACCATTTTCTTTCTCTCTATTGTCATATACTCTTCCTCCTTAGTGCTCTTCATCCATTCTTATAATTTTCCTCTAGTATAGCATATAAACCTGTTTTCATGAAAAAAACTCACGCATTTTCACACGTGAGTTTTTTGTCTGTAAACCTATGCCCCTGGCTGCTGAACTTCTATAATTTCTTTACATTCGTCCTTATTCATATTCATATGATAGAACATTTCATGATATTCCTTTACTTTATCTTCTGCTGAATCTGGATAGTATTCCGGATAAAGTAAGTTTCCAAGCCACCAGATTCCAATCATTCGATTCACGGATGGTGGGCTGTTAATAAAACTGTATGGATCATATGGAATTACATAAACACAATTATTTTTTACAGCGTCTAATTCCTGCCATAATTGACTTTCCATGATCAATTCATATACTTGATAGCTTTCTGCAAGAATATAATCCGGCTGCCATACTAAAAGCTGCTCAAAGGATATATTTCCTGCACGTCCAGATAATGTATCTGGAGTTACGACGTTTATCGCGCCTGTTTTTTCTAATACATCGGCATGAATAGAATTCTGGATGGTTGTCATAAGACCATCATTTCCCATTGCCAGTATCTCCTGCTGTACAATCGATGTAGAAATACTCTTCTCCGATTCTCACACGATTCTAGGAATGCTTTACATCATTTCTGATTCCAGCTACCACCTGACATGGAAGTTCCAAATAGTCACATAATGCCTTGTACCCTCTGTCCTCCTCGTTTTCCGCCTTGGCGTCGGTTTACCACTGGATAGCCCAAGGCACTTTCCAACTCATTGATCATTGACCATGCTTTTCCTATCGATAAAGCCATATATTTGCATGCGCCCTTAACAGATTTTACCTCTTCAATAAGCGTAAGCCACAATAAGCCCACCTGTATTCAACATTTTTCGTCTGCCTTTCTTGTGTCTATATAACCATGACTAGCGTTCCTGCTCCAATCAAGACACATCCAATCAATGATTTTACTGTAAATTCTTCATGTAAAAAAACAAATGCCAAAATCAGAGTAATCACTATACTCAATTTATCAATTGGTACTACTTTGGAAGCTTGTCCAATCTGTAATGCTCGATAATAGCAAAGCCATGATGCCCCGGTTGCTAACCCAGATAAAATCAAAAAAATCCAGCTCTTTTTGCTAATTTCGGAAATTCCACTCTGCGTGTGAGTTAAAAATACCATTCCCCACGCCATCACAACGACCACCATCGTTCGAATTGCTGTTGCAAGGTTCGAGTTCACTCCTTCAATCCCAATCTTAGCTAATATAGAAGTAAATGCCGCAAACACTGCCGATAGCAACGCAAATACAAACCACATGGTTCATTCCTCCTTCGAATTTTTCCGTCATATCTTTTAAAGTCCTTCTCTTAGTATAACATACAAAAGTCAATAATTCTTAAGATTCTCTCTACTTCTTTCTTAACTAATGTTCGCTGTACTTGCTGTTAGTGGATTTCATTTTGCCGCTGATGCAGTCTACCATTGGCTTGATGAAAATACTTACCAGTATGCATTTATCAAACGTTATCCTGCTGAAAAAAACGAAAATCACTGGAATTAATAACGAACCTTGCCACTATCGCTATGTTGGAACGAAAGCCGCCAAAATAATGAAAGAGGAAAATTTGTGTCTAGAAGAATATTTGAAATCCTATTGATTTGACTCTTTTCGAATGTTAAAATGTTATAGCAATTGAAAATTGTTCCTATAGTTAAACGGATATAACAATAGCCTCCTAAGCTGTAGTTCTGGGTTCGATTCCCGGTGGGAACGGTAGATAAGGGTACGCGAATGTGTGAAAACTGGCACATGAAGCGTATCCTTTTTAGTTGGTTGGAAATCAAAGGATAAAAATCAACCGTAAAAGGAGTTACTGAATATGGATAATAAATCGATTAAAATCGGACAAAATAGTTTTATGGATAATTTTGTTAAAACAGATGATATATTAAAAGATATGTGTTGGATTAGAGAGTCCTCACAGAAAGCTGCGTATCCGGAAACAATACCATTTTTGGCATCGTTATGGCCCCCTTCGTAGGAGTATTCATGCCGTTTCGTTTTATGTCAAAGAAACGAAAAAATTCAAACTTTTATTTCGCAAATAACGCACAAAGCGAAATATAACATTGATAAAATTCGTTTTGGCAGATATAATAAAAGAAAGAAATACTACAGGAGGTGCCGGAATGAAATATATGAGTGTTAATGAAGCTGCTTCGCAGATGGGGATTTCAGTCCGCAGAATTCAGCAGA
>CAZPZR010000086.1:0-6132 GCA_964591105.1 uncultured Lachnospiraceae bacterium
ACTGCCATGTTTTTGTTCCTCCATAAAATTAATTTTCTTATTATAGTTTATTGTTTTTTTATTTATATAACGCACATTGTGCGGTATACACTTATACATCTGCGCTTTCGCGTCTTTTAAAATGGCATGCGGAATTTCTTTCCTCGTTTGCCCATCTTTCCAAACTGTTTCATCATCTTTCGCATCTCATTGAACTGCTTCACCATACGGTTTACTTCGCTGATATCAACGCCAGCTCCTCTGGCAATTCGATGCTTTCTAGATGGATTGAGAAGGTCTGGATTTCTTCTCTCCTCTAATGTCATGGAATAAATCATTGCTTCCATGCGAGCCATGTTTTTCTCTGCCTGAGCAGTCTGTTCGTCGTCAAGGCCTTTCATCTTGCCTTTGCCGCCCATCATGCCGCCAAGTCCAGGCATCATGTTCATGATACTTCCAAGACCACCCATGTTACGCATCTGCTTCACACTTTCCAGATAGTCTTCAAAATCAAACTGAGCCTTTTTCAACTTCTTGGTCATCTCCATGGCTTTCTCTTCATCAATCTCAGCTTCTGCCTTTTCAATGAGTGTCAGCACATCTCCCATACCAAGAATTCGGGATGCCATACGATCCGGATGAAATTGTTCCAAATCAGAAAGCTTTTCTCCCATACCAACATACAAGATTGGTTTCCCAGTAACTGCCTTTACAGATAACGCAGCACCGCCTCGTGTGTCACCGTCTAACTTCGTAACAATCACGCCATCGACTCCGACTTTTTCGTTGAAGTCCTTCGCCACATTGACCGCATCCTGACCTGTCATCGCATCGATAACGAGAATTGTCTGGTGCACATCAACTGTACGCTTAATCTCTTCCAATTCAGCCATCATGTCTTCATCAATGTGAAGTCGTCCAGCCGTATCTAGGATCACGACATTATTGCCGTTCTTCTTCGCATACTCAATGGATGCCTTTGCAATATTCGCCGGTTTGTGGTTCTCGCCCATGGCGAATACTTCCACACCCTGCTTCTCACCATTCACCTGCAGCTGTTTGATCGCCGCTGGTCTGTATACGTCACAAGCTACCAAAAGTGGTTTCTTGCCTTTTAACTTAAACTTTCCAGCAAGTTTTGCTGTAGTGGTTGTCTTACCTGCTCCCTGAAGTCCGGCCATCAGGATTACGGTAATCGCACTTCCTGGCTGGAACTTAATCTCAGTTGTCTCTGAGCCCATCAGTTTCACAAGTTCTTCATTTACAATCTTAATCACCATCTGTCCAGGATTCAGACCATTCATAACGTCCTGCCCAATTGCACGTTCCTGAACTCCTTTGATGAAGTCTTTTACAACCTTAAAGTTAACATCCGCAGCAAGGAGAGCTCTCTTAATCTCTTTCAGTGCTTCTTTTACATCGTCTTCTGTCAGACGTCCTTTGCCTCGCAGATTCTTAAATACGTCTTGGAGTTTTTCAGTTAAGCTGTCAAATGCCATATTAAAGCTCCTCTATAATTTCGTTAGATACCTTTCGGATATTTGAGACTGTCTCTTCCGCATGTTCCTCATCATACGCTTCCAAAAGCTTATCGATTTCTCCCACTTTTCCTTTGATTTTCATGAATTTTTCTACAAGATGAAGCTTATCTTCATATCCCTTTAATGTCTGATTACATCTCTTAATCTGATCATGTACACCTTGACGACTAATTCCAGCGTCCCTAGCAATCTCTCCAAGAGATAAATCTTCATATATAAATTGTCCGTAGATATCTTTCTGACGATCTGTCAGCAATTCTCCATAAAAATCAAACAACAAAGCATGTTCTAAAATCTCATTCATTTTTTTCACCTTTGCTATCATATACTAATTTCCTATAGGTGTCAAGTATTTTTTCTTGACACTTATAATTTTTTCTTTTCATTGATTTCTTCCAGATTCTGTCGTAAGATAAATATGTTTCATTTCCATTTATAATAAGGGGAGGATATAATGGAGAACCAAACATATTATGAAATTTTAGGGGTTTCAAAGCGTGCATCCTACGAAGAGATTACTACCGCGAAGAATGTTCTTGCCAAGCAGTATCATCCAGATGTGAACATGCGCAAGGGCATCGATACCACAGAGAAGATGCAGGAGATTTTGGAAGCTTATCGCATCTTGAGCAATCCGAAGACGCGTGCCGACTATGACCGCGAGATTTCCGGACACCGCCAGGCTATGCAGACTTTTGACCTTTCCAAAGAGCAGGAACAGTCTTCTTCCGAAGACGCTGGGTTCATTGTCTATTGGAAAGCTTCCAATCAATTATTTGATATTATTTGTGAAAGCGATCATTTACATAAGCAAAAAGGCAGTCAGGCAAGACTTTCTGCACTTGCGCTGGAAGCATTGAAGCACATTTTCACGCTGCGCGGCGCACAGATTCCGGAGCGTTACTGGCATCCAGATATTATGAACTGGTTACTGTTTGCTTCCTATAAGAATCGGAATTATACGGTTTCTTATCTTTTGACTTTGTACGAAGATCATTTAAAAAATGATATTTCCAAAGTCAACAAATTAAAAATGCAGAACAAAGCGCTGCGCTATCAGCATTCTGTGAAAAAGCTGATGAAGTACTAATTCTTTTTCACACATTCTGCCTTCCTTCATATTATGATAGTGTAAAAACATATTTGGAGGATTTCCTATGGGCGATTTAAGTTCTAACTGTGGATGCGGATGTGATTCTGATGTAAGAAGAAGAGGTAGTGGATGCGACTGTGGATTCAGCAACAATAGTTGTCTCTGGATTATTTTACTTCTCTTCTGCTGTGGCGGAAACGGATTTGGTGGAAATGGCTGCGGCAACAACAGTTGTCTCTGGATTATTTTACTTCTCTTCTGCTGTGGCGGATGTGGCGATAGTTGGAACAACGGATGCGGCTGTGGCTGCTAACATACAAAAGACTTTCGAAAGAGGCTGTCAATCTGGCAGCTTCTTTTTTGCCCTCTGACACATTTCACACCTTACTATCCTGTCATAAATCACACAGTTTCTTCATATATATTTACAACGTTAGTTGCAAATGGAGCTCGCCAAGCCCTAAGGAGTGCGTATGGATCAGAAAGATTTAAAACCCATGACTCCCTTTGATTGTCATGTCACGCCCGACGAACTATATATGTTAAAACTCCTTCTTCCATACACACCGCCATTTGTACAGCGTTTTCTTGGAATTTTCATTAAGTTTCTCGAATTTCGATACACGTGGAATTATTTTCAAGGGTTTGCAAATGCATCTTCGGAAAATGTTCTGCAGGACTTAAAACCTTATATGCGAAAAGAGGAACAAGAAGCTATGGAGCAGATGGAATCTATGATGCAAATGATGGATATGGTTCAGAACATGCAATCTTCCGCCGAAGATCCGCAAGACCTCTTCTCGATGTTCGGCATGTTTGCAGATGCTCCACCTGGTTCCGAGCAATCACAAGATCACGATGCAAAGGAGACATAATTTATGAATGAATGGATGAATAACCCGAAGCTTCAGCACATTGACCCTATCAAATTAGAACTGATGAAGATAGCAGCCAAGCAGACAGAAGGAAAATCAGGAAAATCGCTGGCTCCTGTCATGATGACACTGATTACCGCCGCCGGTCAGAAAGGGATTCATTTCTCGCCCGACGAAATTTCCTTGATTCTAGATATTATAAAGGAAGGAAAATCGCCGGAGGAACAGGCACAAATCAATCAGCTATCAAAAATGGTGGGCTCCTACTTTAAAAAGTAGGCCCACCACTTTCTTACATTAAATCTTCTCGAATCTGCACACGAAATTCCTTGCGAATCTCGCCCTTCTGCCATTCTTCTCTCTCATCATCTGTCTCTAAGATCAACTTTGGTACAGACTTTGGTTTTCCCGCATCATCCAGCGCAACCATCGTAAAAAATGCTTGATTGATTACGGTTCGGTTCCCATCGATATCTTCCGCGTAGGTGTCCACCTTAATTTCCATAGAACTGTTTCCTACATATGTGAGGCGACCGCGAATGACTACCGCATCATCCTGATACGCTCCATGAAGGAAGGTCAGATTGTCTACGGACACTGTTGTTACGTTACATCTGGAATGGCGCTTTGCGACCAATGCGGCCACCTCGTCGATCCACTGCATCAAAACACCACCAAACAAACGACCTGCGGAGTTCAAATGTGTGGGACGTACAATGTGCACGGTCTCTACCGTCGATTCCGATACTTTTCTGCTTACTACGTTCATTTTAACGTCTCTCCGTTCTAATTTTTTCGTTCAACTACTTTTATTATAGCACAACATTTGCTATACTAAAACAGATTTCAAACAGATAAACAAAGGTTATTTATCACTGAGCAACTACACAAAGGAGCGTAGATTTATGAGAAATATAAAATTAACGATTGAATATGACGGCAGTCGCTATCAGGGCTGGACTCGCCTCGGAAAGAACGAATCAAACAATACTATTTCCAACAAGATTTTAGAAGTATTGAAAAAGATGACTGGCGAAGATTTAGACGAATTAAATTGCGGATGCCGTACGGAAGTTGGTGTACACGCTTACGCACAGGTTGCCAATTTCAAGACTAATTCCACAATGGATGTGCTGGATATTAAGCACTATCTCAACCGCTATCTTCCAATGGATATCGCTATCACAGAAGTTGAGGAAGTTCCAGAGCGTTTCCACGCGCAGCTGAATGCAACATCAAAGACATATGTCTATCGCATGTGCATCGATGATGTTCCAAGCGTGTTCGACCGCAAGTATACGTACCACTGTTTCAAAATCCCAGATAAAAAGGCGATGCAGCAGGCGGCACTTCTGCTCGTTGGAAAGCACGATTTCAAGAACTTCTCTACTGCGAAGAAAAGCAAGTCAACAGTACGCGAAATCTATGACATTGATATTTATGGAGACTTAGAAGAAATGCAGATAACCATTCACGCAGACGATTTTCTCCATAATATGGCCAGACTCATCATCGGAACACTGTTAGATATTGGAGCTGGCACACGCAAAAAAGAAGAAATTAGTGACATTTTTGCAGGGGTTGCGCAGCCGAGCGCAGCTTGCGATCCAAAGGGACTGTATTTGCAAGATGTAGAGTTTTAAAATAGGACGTAGCCTTTTTGAAAAAGGCTACGTCCTATTTTGCGAAATACCGTGTACCAAAATGAAAAATGCCCTGTACCTTTTTGAATTTCCTTGCTATTTGTCAACTATTTTGTTAATATAGAAACCGTATGCAATTAACTTCAAATTTCAATTTATGATAGGAGTATGTAACATGATTAGTACAAGCAATATTACACTGCGTGTCGGTAAGAAAGCTTTATTTGAAGATGTTAATATTAAATTCACAGAGGGCAACTGTTACGGACTCATCGGTGCCAACGGTGCTGGTAAGTCTACATTTTTGAAAATCCTTTCTGGACAGTTGGAGCCTTCTCAGGGTGAGGTTATCATCACTCCTGGCGAACGTCTTTCTTTCCTTCAGCAGGACCACTTTAAATATGACGAGTTCCCAGTTCTTGACACTGTTATGATGGGAAATGCACGCCTTTATGAAATCATGAAGGAAAAGGAAGCTATTTACGCAAAAGAAGATTTCACAGACGAAGATGGTATCAAAGCCAGCGAATTGGAAGGTGAATTCGCAGCAATGGACGGATGGAATGCCGAATCTGATGCCGCTTCTTTGTTAAACGGTCTTGGAATCGAGACAGAACTTCATTATGAAATTATGCAGAACCTTGCTGGTCCTGAAAAGGTAAAAGTTCTTCTTGCACAGGCACTTTTCGGAAATCCAGACATTCTTCTCCTCGACGAGCCTACAAACCATTTGGATTTGGACGCTATCGCATGGTTAGAAGAATTCTTGATCAATTTCGACAATACTGTAATCGTTGTGTCTCATGACCGTTATTTCTTGAATAAAGTTTGTACACAGATTGCCGATATCGACTACGGAAAAATCAAATTATATGCCGGAAACTACGATTTCTGGTACGAATCCAGCCAGTTGCTGATTCGCCAGATGAAGGAAGCTAACAAGAAAAAAGAAGAAAAAATCAAAGAACTTCAGGAATTTATTTCCCGATTCAGCGCTAATG
>CAZPZR010000087.1:0-6026 GCA_964591105.1 uncultured Lachnospiraceae bacterium
GACGTTTGTGATCTTTTAAAATCATTTTACGAACAGTCTTTTTCTGATACTGATAAACAGCTTCATCAATAAGGTCAAGCCATTCTTCATTTTCAGCAAAGCTTTCAGCTAATTTTTCTTTAATCTGACGGATATTTTCTTCGCGAACCTGTTTTTCATCTGTGAATACCGCTTCTTCCATCTCTGCTGGTGGAACGATTTCCTTCATTGCTTCGAACAATTCTTCAGGAATTGCACAACTTTCGTATGCATGTTTTTCTTTTCCACATTCTGCAACGATTGTATCGATGAATGCGATTACTTTCTGGTTCACTTCATGAGCAGCAAAAATTGCTTCGATCATCTGTGCTTCTGGAACTTCATTTGCTCCTGCTTCGATCATGATAACCTTTTCTTTTGTAGAAGCAACTGTAAGAGCCATATCAGAAACTTCTTTCTGAGCTGCTGTTGGGTTGAATACAAATTCTCCATCAATCAGACCAACCTGTGTTGTAGAGATTGGGCCATCAAATGGGATATCAGAAATACTTACTGCAATTGCTGCACCAAGCATAGCTGTTAATTCTGGAGAGCAATCCTGTTCTACAGATAATACAAGGTTTTCAAGTGTAACATCATTGCGGTAATCCTTTGGGAATAAAGGTCTCATTGGACGGTCAATAACACGGCAAGTAAGGATTGCATTCTCAGATGCTTTTCCTTCTCTTTTGTTAAATCCTCCAGGGATCTTACCTACAGAATATAATCTTTCATTGTATTCTACACTGAGTGGGAAGAAATCAATACCATCTCTTGGTTTTTCAGATGCTGTTGCTGTACAAAGTACTGTTGTGTCACCATAATGCATTAAAACTGCACCATTTGCCTGCTTTGCAACTCTGTCAACATCAACGCGAAGAGTTCTTCCAGCTAATTCCATTTCAAATTTCTTATACATAGCGTTCTCCTTTATCTATCTGATTTGCAGAGCAGGCGCTTGCCGAAACTACTGAAAAACACACTTGCAATGCTTACTTTTTGATTAAATATGCTTTTCAGTGGTCTCGGGCTAGAAATGCCTGCCCACAATCTATAATATTATATCATAGTACTTGGAATAATGACAATATATTTTTTGATTTATAGAAAAAAAGAACTCGACCTTACAGTCAAGTTCTTTCTATGCTCGTATCTACCGATTACTTTCTTAATCCAAGTCTTTCGATCAATGTACGGTATCTCTGAATATCTGTTTTCTTAAGGTATGCAAGAAGTCCTCTTCTCTGTCCTACCATTTTAAGAAGTCCTCTTCTAGAGTGGTGATCCTTTGGGTTAGCTTTGAAGTGATCTGTAAGATCGTTGATTCTTGCTGTAAGGATAGCTACCTGTACTTCTGGTGAACCTGTGTCTCCAGCTGTTCTACCGTATTCTGCGATGATCTGTTCTTTCATTTCCTTTGTAATCATGTTTGTTTTCCTCCTAAAATCTTTTTTGCAACGCCTGATATTAAGTAATGGTTGGAGTATCCAATTACCGAACACCGGCTTTTTCACACCAAATGAATATAGCATACTTTTTTGGTTATGTAAAGTACTTCTTATACATTTTTACTACATTCAAAATAATTTTTTGCAGCAATTACATCCTGCTTAATTCTTGCTTTCAATTCTTCAATGCTGCCAAACTTTTCTTCCGGTCTCAGAAATTCAATAATCTCTGCCTTCGCCTCTTCGCCATAGATATCACCTTGAAATCTCAACAAAAAGCATTCAAAGTATACTTTTGGCTCATCGGTTACCGTTGGACGTCTTCCAATATTCGCCACACCATTGTACCATGCACCATTTACAAATACTCGTGCAAGATACACGCCTCGTGGCGGAATCAGTTTTTTCTCCGGCCATTCGATATTAATCGTTGGAACACCCATCGATGTTCCAAGCTTACGACCATGACAAATGCGTCCTGTAATCCCATAGTTATAACCCAACAGCATATTGGCCACATCTACTTCGCCTCGTTTTAAAGAATCTCGAATAAATGTACTGCTGATTCTTCGACCATACAAATGTCTTTTACCTATGATTACGACTTTATAATCATACTTTTCTGCAAGAGCCTCTAAAAAACTAGCATCTCCTTCTGCACGAAATCCAAATCGGAAATTGTAACCAACAACAACATATTTTGCATGAAAAATACCTTTAATAATGTCTCGGATAAAATCTTCCGCTGGAATATGGCGGAATTCCTCCGAAAATGGACAGTTGACCAGATAATCAACCTCATGTTGCATCTTTTCAATCTGTTCTTCCTTTGTTGTTAGTACACCATTCGCACCCTTATCAATTGAACATACTACACTTTCCATCTGTTCTCCATGTGAAAGTGCCTTAACAAATCCAATCAATGCCTGATGTCCTCTGTGAAATCCATCAAATTTTCCAAATGTAATCGCACAAGGGTTTGTAGAATGATAGTTTTCGACTCCATCAATATATTGCATATTTTTCCCTCTAATCTGTCCTGTTCTTCTCTCGCTAAGGGGAGTAAAACATTTTTACAATCGAAAATTCCTCTCTGGATGCTGTATATTGATAAATCGCAAGGAACTGACCTGCTTCATTATACAGTCTCACCTGCGTTCCATCCTGTATTGTTTTCTCTTCCTCATCCAGATTCCGATGTATTGACTTAGCATATAACATATTCCCATTATATGCAAGTTTTTCCCATTTTTTCTTTACCACAATCTTCGGATACTGCGGAAACATTGCATCAATCGGCATCAGGATTTCATCCAATGTGCCTTCTGCTTTCTTCTGTGCAATTTCTTCCAGTGTTAAGCTTTCTTGCAATGTAAAGCAGCTCACTTTTGTACGTGTCAGTGCTTCCATACAGCCTCCACATCCAAGTTTTTCCCCGATATCGTTGCATAAAGTACGGATATATGTTCCCTTGGAACACTCTACTTCCATACGTACTCTCGGAAGATCGACTTCTAAGATATGAATCTGATGAATCTGCACTCTGCGTGCTTTACGTTCCACTGTTTTCCCTTCTCTTGCAAGTTCATAGAGTTTCTTTCCATTTACTTTCAAAGCGGAATACATCGGTGGAACCTGATCATATTCTCCCACAAATGAGAGAATTGCCTGACGCACCTGCTCTTCAGATATTGTTTCCGTTTCTCCTCTTCGCAATACTTCACCAGAAGTATCCTGCGTATCTGTTTCAACTCCAAGAAGCAATACTGCTTCGTAAGTTTTATCTTTTTCGGTTAACAGATCACATACTTTTGTTGCTCGTCCAAGACAAACCGGCAGCACTCCGACCGCATCTGGATCTAAAGTACCTGTATGGCCGATTTTCTTTTGTCCTACGATTCCTCGCAATTTTGCAACAACATCATGTGATGTATATCCCTTTTCTTTGTAGACATTTATTATGCCATGTATCATTTTTGCTTCTCCAACTGAAGTTCTATTTCTCTTGAAAGATTATTCAGCACATCATAAGATGAACCAGCCATTGTAAGTCCTGCTGCCTTCTTGTGACCGCCACCACCAAAGCACTGCGCAATCTTACTTACGTCTACCAGATTGCCAGAACGGAGACTAACTTTAAACAGATTCGGTTCTAATTCATACATGAATATCGCTACCTCTGTTCCTTCTGTGTTCCGCATCTGACTTACAATTCCTTCTAAGTCTTTCGGCACAACTTGATAAAAGTCCATCACCGATTTTTTTATCCAGGAAGCGATACACTTCCCATCCATAAAAAGAATGCTTTCCAGTAATGCTCGTGCTAAAATCTGATTCTGTGCATATGTTTTCTCGTAAAATGTTTTCTGAATCAATGTTGGTGCATCCACACCTTTTTCCAACAGTTCGGCTGCTGCACGAAATGTGGATGGAGAGGCACATGAATACTGGAAGACTCCTGTATCATGCACAATTCCAAGGTATAACGCTTCTGCTGTATTCAAACTGATCTTGTCCTTATCGAACAAGTTGTACACAAGTTCTGAAGTTGAGCTAGCATCTGCAACAACATAGTTTTCCTCTGCAAATTCCTGATTGCTGATATGGTGATCCACACAGAATGTATGTTTCGCTTTTTCAAAAAGCGGTGCAGAAAATCCCAGTCTGTCTAAATCTCCACAATCAAGACATATGAACAGATCATATTCTTCTGTTTCATCAATCTCATGTCGAAGAATCGAAATATCTTTCAAAAATTTAAAAGATTCTGGGATATCTTCCAAATAGACATCTGCCTGTTTCTCCGGAAAATTCTCTTTCAAATACAAATACATGCCCATACAGGATCCTACACAGTCACCATCTGGTCTGATATGTCCACCAATTGCAATTTTCTCTGCCTGCTCAAGGATTTTATTCAGCATCTTCCTCACCTTCTAATGATAAATCTGTTAAGTCCTTTGTTACTTCACTGATTTTTTTTGACATATTTACACCATATTCAATGGACTGGTCTAAGATAAAGCGAATCTCAGGTGTATTTCTAAGGTTTAGTGTTCTTGCAAGTTCACGACGAATATATCCTTCTGCACTTTTCAGACCTTTGATTGTGTCTTCCTGTGCCTGCTCATCTCCAAGAACGCTGATAAATGCTTTACAAGTCTTTAAATCTGGTGCTACTTCTACCGCAACGACAGAAGTCCAAGGTGCAACACGTGGGTCTTTGATCCCTGCACGAATGATATTACTAAGTTCATGCTGCACTTCTGTATTAACTCTTGTATTCTTAATACTTCTTTTTCTCAATTTTATTCTCCTTATATCTAAGCCATGAAACATCCGAAGGGAATTGTCACTGACAAATCCCTTCGTGTATATGAATTATCTTGGAATTTCAACCATCTTGAATGCTTCTACCTGGTCTCCCTCTTTTACATCATTGTAATTTTCGAAAGACAATCCACATTCATAACCTGTTCTAACTTCTTTTACATCATCTTTGAAACGCTTCAATGATGCAAGTTTACCATCATAGATTACGATTCCGTCACGTACGATACGTACCTGGCAGTCACGTTCTAATGTACCATCAAGTACGTAAGAACCTGCGATTGTACCAACACCTGATACTTTCCATGTCTGACGAACTTCTGCATGACCGATTACTTTTTCTTCGTATACTGGATCAAGCATACCCTTCATCGCAGCTTCCACATCTTCGATTGCGCTGTAGATTACACGGTAGAGACGCATATCTACGCCTTCACGTTCTGCAGAATCTTTTGCAGCTGCATCTGGACGAACGTTGAAACCGATGATGATCGCATTAGAAGCTGAAGCAAGTGTTACGTCAGATTCATTGATTGCACCAACACCACCATGAATGATTTTAACAACAACTTCTTCGTTAGAAAGCTTCAAGAGACTCTGTTTCATTGCTTCTACAGATCCCTGTACGTCAGCTTTTACGATGATATTCAGTTCTTTTAAGTTACCTTCCTGAATCTGGTTAAACAAGTCATCCAGAGAAAGTTTAGATTTTGTATCTTCCAATAATTTTGCCTTATTCTGTGCGATAAATGTTTCTGCGAAGCTTCTTGCTTCTTTATCATTTGCACATCCTACAAATACTTCACCTGCATTTGGAACATCGTTAAGACCAAGAATTTCTACTGGTACAGATGGGCCAGCTTCTTTCACACGTCTTCCCTTGTCATCCATCATCGCACGTACTTTACCATGTGCAGAGCCTGCAGCGATTGGATCACCAACACGAAGTGTACCTTTCTGTACAAGTACTGTTGCAACTGGTCCTCTTCCTTTATCAAGTTCTGCTTCCAGAACAAGACCTCTTGCACGGCGATTTGGATTTGCCTTTAATTCTGCTACTTCTGCTGTAAGAAGAAGCATTTCCATCAATTCTTCTAATCCTTCACCAGTTTTTGCTGATACTGGAACGAAGATTGTGCTTCCACCCCAGTCTTCCGCGATCAAACCGTATTCTGTCATTTCCTGTTTTACACGATCGATGTTTGCACTTGGCTTATCAATCTTATTAAC
>CAZPZR010000088.1:0-5720 GCA_964591105.1 uncultured Lachnospiraceae bacterium
AATATTTTACTGCAAAACGTTTTATTAATAAAAGCGAATTATTAGTATAAAAAATTACTAATAAAAATAAAGAGCTATTGACCGAAATATGAAAGGTAAGATATAATTTTCTATATGGAAACATTGGTGAAAATTCACCGTTAACAATATTAATTCAGGAGGAACGTCATGAACAAATTAGAATTAATGAAGACGGCTAATGAAGTACGTAAAGGCGTAATCAAAGCTGTGCACAGTGCAAAATCTGGTCATCCAGGCGGATCATTATCAGCAGCAGATATTTATACATATCTCTATTTTGAAGAAATGAACATTGATCCAGCAGAACCTAAGAAAGCAGATCGCGATCGCTTTGTATTATCCAAAGGTCATACAGCACCAGGATACTATTCAGCACTTGCACACAGAGGATTTTTCCCAGTTGAAGATCTTACAACTCTTCGTAAAGTAGGTTCTTACCTTCAGGGACATCCAGATATGAAACATATCCCAGGTGTAGATATGTCAAGTGGTTCTCTTGGACAGGGAATCTCAGCAGCAGTAGGTATGGCTATTTCTGCAAAATTATCCGGAGAAGATTACAGAGTATATACACTTCTTGGAGACGGTGAAATTCAGGAAGGTCAGGTATGGGAAGCAGCAATGCTCGCAGCTCATAGAAATCTTGACAACCTTGTAGTAATCGTAGACAACAACAACTTACAGATTGATGGTGCAATTTCAGATGTAAACTCACCATACCCAATCGATAAGAAATTTGAAGCATTCAACTTCCACGTAATCAATGTAGATGGACATGACTTTGATGATCTTGCTGCAGCATTCAAAGAAGCAAGAGAAACAAAAGGTCAGCCAACAGCGATTATTGCTAAGACAGTGAAAGGAAAAGGAGTTTCTTTCATGGAAGATCAGGCATCATGGCATGGAGCAGCTCCAAATGATGAGCAGTTCGCAGTTGCTATGGCGGATTTAGAGAAGGAGGGTGCTAAGTTATGTCAGATGTAAAGAAAATTGCAACAAGAGAAAGCTATGGTAATGCTTTAGTAGAATTAGGAAAAAAATACGATGACGTAGTTGTATTAGACGCAGACCTTGCAGGAGCAACAAAGACAGGAACATTCAAAAAAGCATTCCCAGAACGTCACATTGACTGTGGAATCGCAGAATGTAACATGGTTGGAGTAGCAGCAGGACTTGCAACAACAGGAAAAGTACCATTCGCAAGTTCATTTGCAATGTTCGCAGCAGGACGTGCATTCGAACAGGTACGTAACTCTGTTGGATATCCAAAGTTAAATGTAAAAATTGGAGCAACACATGCTGGTATTTCTGTAGGAGAAGACGGAGCAACACATCAGTGTAACGAAGACCTTGCACTTATGAGAACTATTCCAGGAATGGTAGTTGCAAGCCCTTCTGATGATATTGAAGCAAAAGCAATGGTAGAAGCTGCATACAAACATGTAGGACCAGTATACATGAGATTTGGACGTGCTGCAGTTCCAGTAATCAATACAAATCCAGATTACACATTCGAATTCGGAAAAGGAATTGTACTTCGTGAAGGAAAAGATGTTGCAATTATTGCAAACGGACTTTGCGTAGCAGAATCTCTTGCAGCAGCAGAAAAACTTGCAGCAGACGGAATCGATGCAAAAGTAATTAACTTCCATACAATCAAACCATTAGATGAAGCTATGGTAATTGAAGTAGCTGAAAAGATTGGAAAGATCGTAACAGTAGAAGAACACTCAGTAATTGGTGGACTTGGAAGTGCTGTATGTGATGTAGTGGCTGAAAAAGCACCTGCAAAAGTTATGAAGATTGGTATCAACGATGTGTTTGGAGAATCAGGCCCAGCAGCACAGTTGATCAAAAAATATGGTCTTGATGGAGACAGCATTTACGAAAAAGTAAAAGCATTTGTATAAGAATAAAAGTTAGAGATACAGGAGTTGAGAAATCAGCTCCTGTATTTTTTTGAATCGTAAAGCACGGAACAATCCGTAGGCATCATGTTATCAATTTATAGTAAAACCCATTCTCTTGTCATATGACGTCGGAAAATTCCAGTTTTCATTCCCATCAATTGATAAAATACGCAAAATCCATGTGCTATCATATGCAAAAATATGCAAAATGAGGTGAGAGTATATGGAAAAAACTTTTCCAAAGAATGTAAGACAAATCGGGAATGTGTGTGATGAACCTAAGATTTATGTAGAAGATTATGTCGACACGTACCTGAACCAACTGAAAGAAAAAGCGGTGTTAGAACCAATCGGTGTCATGCTTGCAGGGGAGCTTGTGAAGCAAGAAGGACAAGCGGTGGTTTACATATCCGGAGCAATTCAAATACAAGGGGTTGAAGTGAATGGAACAGAAATTAAGACGACAGACGAGATGTTGGAGCAAGTAAACGCAGAAAAGGAGGAATATTTTCCGAATTTAAATTTTGTTGGGTGGTGCTTAATTGAGACGGGTCATCCAATGGGGCTCAATCGCGGAGTCAATCAGATGCATAGCAAAATATTTCCGGATGAAAACACCATATTTATCTGGCGGGATGCTGTAGATAATGACGAAATTTTATATGCGAATAAATATGGTGAACTCATGCAAATGGGTGGTCATTACATTTATTATGAAAAAAATCCGGACATGCAGAACTACATGATTGACACAAGAAAGATGAATGGAGTGACTCCCAGTGAAATGGTTGAGGATCGAGCTGCAAAGGATTTTCGTAGTACCGTAAGAGGGAAGATGGATTATAAAGAACAAAGACAGACCTCCCGGTTTACGTATGCAATGAGTGTATTCCTTGTAGTTGTGGTACTTGCCATAGGGATTTCGATGATGAATAATTTTGATAAAATGGAAGATGTGCAGAACTCGTTAGAGTCTCTGTCACAGGCAGTGAGCGGAAAAGAACATGCTGTAAATGATACGCAAGTTGTTTCCACAGAGAAAGAACCGATTGCAGAAGAGCAAGAGCAAGAGGAAGAGATAGAAGTAGAAGAGCAGGAGCAGGAAGAGGAAACAAAAGAAACAGTAGCTGCATCTAATGGGACAGTACCGGAAATATCAACGGTTCAAGAGCAACTGAGCGAAGAGTATTATGAAGTGAAAAAGGGAGACACCTTAGATAGCATAAGTATCGAAAAATATGGAAATCGCAATCAAGTAGATGCAATTTGCGAATTAAATGGTCTGGAAGATGGCAACTTGATTTTCATTGGTCAAAAGTTATTGTTACCATAAGAGAAAAGTATGCTATAATGGACGCATAATTTTGACAGTAATTATTAGGAAATTTGAAGTACAAAGGGGAATATAGATTGAATAAGCGAAATAGAGAATTATATGTTGTGAGAGAACAACAGAAGGACAAGCCAAAACAGTCATTTACACAGCGTGCACGCGGAAGTAAGAATAAGATGACAAAAGGGATGAAAAGGATCTGGAAGGAGAGCCGAAACAGAGTAGTCTGGTGCGGGGTTGCAGTAATTGTAATCATTGCAGGCATCCTTCTAGTGAATTTGCAGACCTATACGAAGGTGCGAACAGCAGAAGTTTATCAAATCAGCGGGGCAGCAGATAACAGCTACAAAGAATTTGCGAATGGAGTGTTAAAGTATAGCAGGGATGGAGTTGCTTATCTGGATTATGAGGGACAGGAGCAATGGAATCTGCCTTATCAGATTAAGACACCGCTGGTAGCGACGAACCGTGTGACGGCAGCAGTTGCTGATAAAGGTGGCAATGATATTCTGGTGTTTCAGGAGCAGGGCGTGAAAGGAGAGATTCACACCACTCTTCCAATAGAAAGAATTGCTCTTTCAGAACAGGGAATTGTTTGTGCGATTTTGAAAAATGAAAAGTCTCCACAGATCATGTGCTACGATACAGCGGGAAATATTTTGATTGAACATAAAGCATCTTTTGGCGGCAGTGGTTATCCAATGGATGTAGCATTATCTCCAAATGGGGAAATGTTACAAGTGCTCTACCTTTTGGTGGAACAGGGACAAGTGAAGTCTAAAGCAGTTTATTATGATTTTGGAGCAGGCGGTGAAGAGAAAGAAGATCATCAGACTGCAGAAAAAGAATATGCAAATACAGTACTCGCATCTGGATTTTTCATAAATAAATCGGTCTCCGTTGCAGTGGGTGACAATTGCCTGACTATTTTTAAGGGCGAGAAAAATCCAAAAGAAGTGACGACAATTCAGATAGACCAAGAAATAAAAAGCGTATTTCATAATGAAAAATATATTGGAGTCGTTTTAAAAAATACTGGAAAAGCAGGTTCGAAACTGCGACTTTATAATACAGCTGGAAAAGTAGTGTTAGAAGAAACATTTTCTGGAGATTACAAAAATGTTAAAATTTCTAGAAATCAAGTAATCATGTACGATGGAAAACAGTGCAGCATTTTTACAAAAAGTGGTATTCACAAATTTGATGGGGAATTTAATAACAATATTATGGAAATTGTTCCGATTTCAGGTGTGAATAAATATCTTGTGATTACTGCAAATGGCATGGAAGAAGTACGACTTGTAAAATAAGGGGAGAAACTATGGATTGGGTATTACTTACGATAGCAGCAATATTTTTAATTTCGATTCTTGTGGGAATTTATCGAGGAGCGTTAAGGATTGCAGTGTCTCTTGTGACGACAGTGCTTACGTTGCTTCTCGTCTTTTTTGCGACACCATATGTTTCAGATGTGATTGAGAAAAAGACACCGGTTGATGATATGGTGCAAGAATATATCGTAAAAAGTGTGACTCAAAAAGTAATGCCGAGTGAAAGTGCGCCTAATAGTTTGAATGAAGAAAATGTAAAGCGAGTTCTGAAGGCAGCAGGTGTGAGTGAAGAAACGCTGGAAGAGCATGGAATTACGGTAGAAGATATTGTAAATGGAACGATCAGTGACAAAGAGTTGGCACAGTATGGAATTTCCAGTAGATTACTAACTGGCCTAAGAAATGGAGCCGGAGATGTAGTTGCGGAAGAAGTGAAGCAGGCTGATGTTCCGGAGGAACTTCAGGATGAGGTGATTGAAGAAGCAGGACTTCCGGCAGTATTTGAAGAATTGCTTCAGAAGAATAATAAAGATAGCGTCTACCAGACACTTGGGGTGGAGACATTTATACAGTATGCTGCAACGTACTTGGCGAAACTGGTAGTTCATATTCTAGCATTTCTTGGAACCTTTATATTTGTATCTATTATTATACGTGCAATTGTATTTGCCTTAAATATCGTGACGGAGCTTCCGGGAGTTGGCATTATAAACCGACTTGGAGGTGGAGCATTAGGAGCAATGGGTGCATTGGTGATTGTCTGGATTTTGTTCATAATCGTAACACTTCTTTATACGACACAGATCGGACAGGAAATATATGAGGTTATCCAAAGCAATGATTTTACGAGATTTATATATGAATATAATCCAATTTTAAGGCTGGCAACAAAAATTTGAAAAAAGTGAAAAAAGCTGTTGACAAATAAAGGGACGGGTGGTATTCTATTATAGCTGTCGCGAAAACGGTGATGCGGAACGGCGGTGGCGATAAAAACTTTTGAAAATAAATAAAAAAGTTGTTGACAAACAGCGACAAACATGATATTCTAATATGGTCGTCGCAAAACGACAACAAAGAACATTGATAATTAAACGATAGACAACATCCCTGAAAATTCGAAAG
>CAZPZR010000089.1:0-5685 GCA_964591105.1 uncultured Lachnospiraceae bacterium
CATCCATTCCTTATCACAATAGAAATTACGCAATGATTCATAGGATACTTTTCCTTCACTCATGCTGTCTCTTCCAATAAAGCGATTTGGACGATTTGCTACTTGCAAGAAGTACCGCCGTTCAAAGTTTTTCTGAGACAATTGAAAATAGCAGAAAATATCCTGGGCAGTGAAATGTTCATATATATTATTCAAATGCTCACGCATTCGAAATGGGATCTGATACTCCATCAGCGTTTCTGACAAGATTCTGGCATCCACTGCTGTTCGGAATAGCACTGCGATTTCTTCCATTGGTACACCAGCTTTGAGCTGTTTTCTCACTTCTGCTACGATATATTTACTTTCTTCAAAAGGATTGCGTACTTCCTGTACATGGACTGTCTGATCCGCCTCCTGATGAGCGCGTATTTCCTTTGGATAACGATTCTTATTATTTCCAATCACGCGAAGCGCACTATTTACGATATGTGCTGTCGAGCGATAATTCACATTCAGAAGCAACTGCTTTGCATCTGGGAAGTCCTTCACAAATTCCTGCATAATTCCAGGCTTTGCCCCACGAAATCCATACACAGACTGGTCATCATCCCCTACAATAAACAGATTATTCTGTGGAGCTGCCAACATGCGAACCACATCATATTGAACCTGATTGATGTCCTGAAACTCATCCACAAGAATATAGCGAAACTTCTCCTGCCATTGTTTCAAGATATCCGGACGTTTTACAAACAACTCGTAACACATCGTCAGCATATCTTCAAAATCTATTTTTCGAAGTTTCTTTTTTTCACTTTCATATCTTCGATAAATTGTACGAAACCGTTCTTCTCCAAATCGTTCCGAACGATAGGTTGCAAGTTCATAGCGGTTATTTTTGATATTCCCAATCTCTTCCGAAAGTTCCTGGAAGAAATCAGCATCTTGATTTTCCATTTCATCCGACCAGTCAATCTCGCTTACAATTTGTTTCAGAAGCAGATTTCTTTCTTCATCCGACAATATATTTTCCTGGTTCAGTCGGTATGCCCATTTCAAAATCCCATAATAGATTCCGTGAAATGTTCCAAATGTAACTGCTGCTCTTCCCGTTTTCATAACAGAATGAAAACGCTGCTTCATTTCTGAAGCAGCATATTTCGTAAAGGTTATCACCAGAATTTCTTCCGGCTTTACCTTATATGTTTGAATTAAACATTCAATTCGTTTTGCAATGGTAAGAGTCTTCCCCGAACCGGGACCTGCAAGAACCATACATGGTCCTTCAAAAAAGGCAACCGCCTCTTTCTGTGCATCATTTAAACTCATAGATACCTCTTATTTTTCTAACAATTCAATTCCCTGACGGATACGTTTCAGAGATTCTTCTTTTCCAATGATTTCCATAATCTCTGTTGCTCCACCTGGTGTGTTCTGTTTTCCAGATACTGCTGTTCTGATTGGCCACATAATATATCCAATCTTCACACCCATTTCTCCAGATTTTTCTTTCAATGTTGCAAATAATGCATCATTACTGAAATCTTCCTGTGCTTCTAACACTGGAATCATTGCCTTCAGAACTTCCAAAGATGTCTCTTCGTTTGTCTTCATTTTCTTATGACAGTACATTGCTGTATCATATTCTGGAACAGCTTCAAAGAAGTCAATCTGATCTTTGATTTCTGGCAATACTTCAATTCTAGTTTTTACCAATCCAGCAATCTTCTTCAAATCGTAATCTTTTGTGATTACTTCTTTGATATATGGTTCTGCTAATGTATAGAACTTGTCCATATCCATTGCTTTTAAGTATTCTCCATTCATCCATTTCAATTTCACAATATCAAATACTGCTGGAGACTTGCTCATATGACGGTAATCAAATTCTTTTACCAGTTCTTCCAAAGAGAAGATTTCCTGATTTCCAGATGGGCACCATCCAAGAAGTGCTACATAGTTCACAACAGCTTCTTTCACGAATCCCTGTTCAATCAGATCTTCGTAAGAAGAATGTCCACATCTCTTGCTTAATTTCTTATGATTTTCATCTGTAATCAATGGACAGTGTACATAAGTTGGTACGTCCCATCCAAACGCTTCGTAAATCTTATTGTACTTTGGTGCAGAAGAAAGATATTCATTTCCACGAACTACATGTGTAATTCCCATCAAATGGTCATCTACTACGTTTGCAAAGTTGTAAGTTGGATATCCATCAGACTTAATCAAAATCAAATCTTCAAGTTCAGCATTTGGAACTGTAATATCTCCATAAATATCATCGTTAAATGTTGTTGTTCCTTCTGTAGGCATGTTGAAGCGAATAACATATGGCTTACCTGCTGCCAGATTTGCTTCTACTTCTTCTTTGCTTAAAGACAGACAATGCTTATCATATACAACGATTTCCGCACTGCCTTCCCCTGCTACATTGCTCTTCAAAGAATCCAAACGTTCTTTGTCACAGAAGCAGTAGTAAGCTGCTCCTTTTTCAATCAATTTTTTCGCATATTCTAAATATAATCCAGAAGCATTTCTTTCACTCTGAACATATGGACCATATCCGCCGTCTTTATCTGGACCTTCATCATGTACAAGTCCTGTTTCAGCCAATGTATGATAAATGATCTCTAAAGCTCCCTCTACAAAACGTTCCTGGTCTGTATCTTCGATTCTCAGCATGAAATCTCCATCTTCATGCTTTGCGATCAGGTACGCATAAAGTGCTGTTCTTAAGTTTCCCACATGCATTCTACCTGTAGGGCTTGGTGCAAATCTTGTTCTTACTTTACTCATAATCATTCTCCTACTTCTATTTCATTTTCATTCTAACATATCATTTCGTCTGTAACTCAGACCCTTCTTTCATTGTAACAAAACCAGCTCTTTCCATCAACTGTTTCTCTCTCTTTTCGAGAAACTCCATCTCTGTTTCCAGTAACGGATTCCGAAAAATTCACGTGGAATTGCAAGGACAAATACGATTCCAAGCACAATTCCAAATGCCACTTTGATAGAATCAATTCCCTTCGCAGCAGCCAGCGCTAACTGATTCGTTACCAGGTAATATGCTGTAAAATATACGCCTGCCCCTGGAACTAATGGAACAATCCCAGGAATCAAAAACAATGTAATCGGACACTTCTTTGCAACCGTAAGAAATCTTGATACCAGTACAATTGCAAATGCTCCAAAAAAGCTGGCCACTCCTGAAGACAATGTTGTTTGCATCACAATCACCTTATAAGTCATCCAACCGACAACTCCTGTCATTCCACAGCTGAAGAAATATTTGCTCGGTACGTGGAACATCAATGCATATCCCACTGTTCCGAAGAAAGAACAGATAACGTTCAAGATCATTTCAACTACCATATTACCGTTCCTCCAATCAACATATTATAACAAGCCAATGTACATCCTACCCCTGTAGCAATATATACGAATACAAGCACAGCATCAATCATACGCACCGTTCCAGACAAGTAATCACTGTCTGCAATATCTCGGATTGCATTGGTAAACGGAACTCCCGGTACCAGTGGCATTACTGCACCACACATCATACCGCTCAATCGCAATGTTTCGACTACATATAATTTCTGCGCCAGCAAACCAATCGCGGTGATAATTACCCCGCCAAAAATATTAATGATAATTTTGGAAACGCCATTCTTCTGTGCAGCAAACAGCCATACATACAAAATACATCCAATCACAAATGCAACGGATGCTTCTGTGATTGTACCTCCAAGCAAATATCCAAGGAAACCACTTCCCATTCCTGCCCCCAGAATCTGTAAAGGCTTTGAAAATGGTGGTGTCTGCTTAATTTCTTCTAACTTCATCTCCGCTTCTTCAATGCTGACTCCACCAGCCGAAATTTCTCTAGAGAGTGCATTTACTTTTGTAACCTTTCCCAAATGAGTCGATGGAAGTGGCACATTCAGCACCTTCGTATATACGTCTGCTTTTTCAGTTCTGGCTGTAACAAAAATCGCATGACTTAATGTAAAAAGATTGACCTCATTAATATGGTAGCGGCTGCAAATTCTTGTAATTGTCTCTTCTGCACGGAAAATCTCCGCACCGCTCTCCAACAAAGTCTTTCCTGCATCCAATGCAAAGTCAACAACACGCTTTACATCGATCGTCGTTTTCATATGTTTTTCTAACAGCTGATGATCTTCTGAAACCTCAAATCCACAACTTTCATAGAGTCTTACATCAGCTGCTACATTTTTCATACGAACAATCATAGTATCACAGAACTCACCAAAGTGCTCACAAACATATTGAAGCAAGTAACTTCCATAACCTTTGCCACGCTCTTCTTCAATCGTCGCAATATTTTTCAATTCACATCGATGTCCTTCTGTCACAACAACTGCAACAGAACAGATTACTCCAGCCTCACTTAGGGCAAACATCTTCCCCTGTTTTAAGTATTCCTCAATTCTCTCTTTCTTTGGATCAGCGAGCAGAAGAATATCTAAGTATCTTTTTCTGTCATTATTTATCTGTTGAATCTTCATTTAATAGCTCCTGTAATTCATAATAACGTTCATTATAGCACTACGGTTTTCAAATTTATAGTATATTTTTCAAAAAAAAGACAAAAAGGATAGAAACTCTCGCTTCTATCCCTTACCTTTTATTTTCTTCCGTCTGGAATGCTCACCATTTTTCCAGTCTTTTCATATAAAACTCCATCAATACTGCAATAAACAGGATTGTTCGCATCTACTTCTATATACAGCAGATTTTTTAGTCCATCCAGTGCACCCTCTTCAATTTCTACAACATTTGCAGGAATATATAATTCGAACACAAGTCCACCCAAACCTTCCAGTGCTTCTGCAGATAATCCAACGCAGGCTTTGCTATTCGGAAGTACTACGATTCCATCAAGTAAGACATGTCCTGCCTCCGTATATCCCACAATGTAACCTGCATCGTTCAAGATAAATCCTGGCATCGTTTTCCAGCCGGCATATAACTCAAGTGTTTCCTGATATTCTAAAATTCCTTCATATGGAATTGTGCAAGCCTCATCTAGATACCAGCCAACAAATTCTTTTCCAGTTCTCGTCGGCACGCTGTAATCGTCGATGCAGAATCCTTCTGCAGTGCCACAATATTCCATCATTTCAGGAACACCGCCATTTCCACGCAACAGAATCTTCATATCTTTGTTCGCCAGAACAACTTCCGCGCTCTCTTGTGCTTGCGGCACTTCCATTGTCTTCTCTGGCCCTTCCATCGCGTCAGTTGTAAGGACGTTTGTTGCTGCAACTGCATCCACTTTTGCTTCTTTCAAGATCGTCTTCTCGAATTTTCTCGACTGCTCCTGTGGCACTTCCTGTACCTTTGGGCTTGTCGGACACTTCTCAAAGCTTTTTCCCGCTTCCCTGCATGCCTTTTCTACAAGGCTGTCCACATCCAGAATCTGACTGTATCCTGTAGTTCTTTCAACACTCTTCATTTCACAGCCAAACTCTTGGGTCGAGATAAACTCATTTGTAAAACAAATCCCAATCCATACAAGTGCGAGCAAGAGACCCTCTCTTACTGGTTTCATCGGTACATAAAAGTCAATCTTTTTCTGTAATTTCAAAATAGCTTCCATATTCCCCACCTCACACTTTTATTATATATTCCTATATATTAGAAAGAAAGTGGCAACTCTCAACATAAGAG
>CAZPZR010000090.1:0-5674 GCA_964591105.1 uncultured Lachnospiraceae bacterium
ATATACAATCACAACTGGATTTACAGCAGGAATCGCAGTAACGATTTTCATCGGACAGTGGAAAGATTTTTGTGGGGTTACTTATCAACATGGAGAATCTCCAATCGAAACCGTAGAAAAAGTAGAAGCATTTTTCGCAAACATTACAACATTCAATGTACAGGCAATTTTAGTAGGTGTTGTTTGTCTGGCAGTATTGATTTTCTGGCCACGTGTCAGTGAAAAGATTCCAGGTTCTTTGATGGCAATCCTTGCAGGAATTGTAATGGTAAAAGGATTGAACATGGATGTAAATACAATTGGCGATTTGTATACCATTAGTAATAAACTTCCATCCCTTCATGTGCCAGCAATCAGTTATGGACTTTTGAGAGAAGTAATGTCAGATGCCTTTACTATCGCAATCCTTGCGGCTATTGAATCTTTGCTTTCCTGCGTCGTTGCAGATGGCATGGTAAATGATAAGCATGATTCGAATATGGAACTTGTTGCACAGGGTGTAGGAAATATTGGTTCTGCATTATTTGGAGGAATTCCAGCAACAGGCGCAATCGCAAGAACAGCAGCAAACGTGAAAAACGGTGGACGTACTCCAGTGGCTGGTATGGTACACGCAATTACATTGGTATTAATCCTCGTTGTTCTGATGCCATATGCTGCGCTGATTCCAATGCCAACAATTGCAGCAATTTTATTTACTGTGGCATATAACATGAGTCAGTGGAGACCATTCCTTCATTTGGTAAAAACAGCACCAAAGAGTGATATCATTGTGTTGGTTGTAACCTTCGTTCTGACAGTAGTGTTTGACCTTGTAGTAGCAATTGAATTTGGTATGATTATTGCATGTATCCTGTTCTTGAAACGAATGAGTGAGGAGACAGAAGTAAAAGAGTGGGAATACATTGAAAAACCAGAAGATAACATTAATCTGATGCATTTACCAAGATATGTCAGTGTTTATGAAATTAACGGACCAATGTTCTTTGGCGTATCAGGATTGTTAAGTGAAATTACTGCAGAAAGCTATACAAGATGTCTTATTCTTCGTATGAGAAGCGTTCCGGCCATTGATGCCACTGCAATGAATGCGTTGGAAGAAGTGTATGGAACTTACGAGAAAAAAGGAATTAAAGTGATTTTCTCCCACGTAAACGAACAGCCAATGCACACGATGGAAAAAGCAGGATTTGTAGATCGTGTTGGAAGAGAAAACTTTGTGAAAAATATTCGAGCAGCAGTCGAAAAGGCGAGAGCAATTTAGAAAACCAAGAGTTCTTGCGACGTTTGTCGTAAGGGCTCTTTTTTCGCGTAATTATGTAAAAAACGTCGGAAATATAGGAAGAAATAGAAGGAAATGTCGTGAAATGCATATCTTTTTCGACCAGCTTTTCTTGATGGAGTGTTGTGACAAAAGCTATAATAATTTTACCAAACGAGAACTTGTGAAGGGAGGCTTTTACAAAATGAGTGAGATAAGTGTAGCAATTGCAGACGATAATGAGAGAATACTGGATTTACTTGGCGAAATAGTAAATAATGATAAAGACTTGAAATTGGTCGGAAAAGCAAATAATGGAGAAGACATTTACACGGTGATCAAAGAAAAACAGCCGGACGTTGTCCTTTTAGACTTGATTATGCCGAAAATGGATGGACTGAGTGTGATGGATCTTGTAAATGGAAGTAAAGACCTGCGAAAACATCCGAACTTCATCGTGATTTCTGCAGTAGGGCAAGAACGAATCACGGAGGATGCCTTCAAGAAAGGAGCCAGCTATTACATATTAAAACCATTCAATAATGAAGTGATCTTAAATCGAATCAAAAATATTCATCAAGGATATCGAAGCGAGTTCCGTTTGCCAAATGGAGAAAAAGGAAATATCAAGGAAGCACCGCAGATGAATTTGGAAACACGTGTGACGGATATGATCCACGAGATTGGAATTCCTGCACATATCAAAGGGTATCATTACCTGCGGGATGCAATTATTATGGCAATTGAAGACATGGATGTGTTGAATGCAATTACAAAAGTTCTCTATCCGACCATTGCCAAACATCACCAGACAACATCAAGTCGTGTGGAACGTGCTATCCGCCATGCAATTGAAGTGGCGTGGAGCAGAGGAAAACTGGATACGTTGGATGAACTGTTTGGCTATACGGTCAGCAATGGAAAGGGGAAGCCGACGAATTCGGAGTTCATTGCGCTGATAGCGGATACGATACGACTGGAATATAAAAATAGATAAAACCTTTCTTTCTGACGCGAAATGAAGTATAATATATCATATATCGCGAGGATTGGGAGGAAACAATATGAAGAAAATACTTTTTGCAGCATCAGAAGCAGTACCATTTATTAAAACAGGCGGACTTGCAGACGTTGCTGGTTCGTTACCAAAATATTTTGATAAAGAGAATTATGATGTACGTGTAATGCTTCCAAAGTACATGTGCATGAAAGATGTATGGAAAGACCAGTTAGAGTATCGCACACATTATTACATTGATTTTAACGGAGCAAAACAGTATGTAGGAATTCTGGAACTGCAGTATGAAGGAATTACCTTCTACTTTATCGATAACGAATCTTATTTCAATGGGACAAAACCATATGGGGATATTGGAGCAGACATTGTGAAGTTTGCTTATTTTTCAAAAGCAGTACTGTGCTCACTTCCAGTGATTGGATTTAAGCCAGATGTTATTCACTGTCACGACTGGCAGGCAGGATTGATTCCAGTATATTTGGATCACTTCCGCTACTACAATGAATACTTTGAAGACATTAAGACAGTGATGACAATCCACAACTTAAAGTTCCAGGGTGTATGGAGCATTCAGGGAATGAAGGACATTACAGGTCTTCCAGATTACTACTTTACAAATGACAAGTTGGAAGCATATGGAGATGCCAACATGTTAAAAGGCGGAATTGTATACGCTGACAAAGTAACAACAGTAAGTAGTACATATTCCGAAGAAATTAAAACTCCATTCTATGGAGAACGCTTAGATGGATTGATGAATGCACGTTCTAATAGTCTCCTTGGTATTGTAAATGGTATCGATTACGAAGACTTTAACCCTGAGACAGATCCACATATTGAAAAGAATTATAATGTAGAGAATTTCAGAAAAGAAAAGAGTAAGAATAAAGTAGCACTTCAGGAAGAACTTGGATTAGAAAAGGATCCAAAGAAAATGATGATCGGTGTTGTGTCACGTTTGACTGATCAGAAGGGATTTGACCTGGTAGCATGTGTGATGGAAGAACTTTGCGAAGAGGATGTACAGTTTGTAATTCTTGGAACAGGGGAAGAACAGTACGAGAATCTGTTCCGTCATTATGCATGGAAGTATCCAGAAAAGGTTTCTGCAAATATTTATTACTCAGAACCAATGTCTCACAAAGTGTATGCTTCCTGTGATGCGTTCTTGATGCCATCTTTATTTGAACCATGTGGACTGAGCCAGTTGATGAGTCTCCGTTATGGAACACTTCCAATTGTCAGAGAAACTGGTGGATTGAAAGATACAGTTGAATCTTACAATGAGGTGGAAAAGACTGGTACAGGATTCAGCTTTACAAATTATAATGCGCACGAGATGTTAGACACTGTAAGACGTGCAGCGAGTGTATATTACGACAAGAAGAGAGAATGGAATAAGATTGTGGAACGAGCAATGACAGAAGACTTCTCATGGAATAACTCAGCACGTCAGTACGAAGCATTGTATGACGCTTTACAGAAGTAAATTATTAAAAAAATAATGTAAAAACTATTGCATGTCTTTTTTAGACATGCAATAATATTATGCAAAAGATTTTTTAGGAGGATACCATGAAGATAAGAGACATTTTGAAGAGTACACAACCACATATATCATTTGAAGTATTCCCGCCAAAGACAGAAGCAGGATATGACAGTGTTTACGAAGCAACAAAGAAAATTTCAGAATTAAAGCCATCATTTATTAGTGTAACTTATGGAGCCGGTGGAGGTACAAGTAAAAACACTGTGAATATCGCGTCAAATATTAAAGAAGACTTTGGTGTGACAAGTCTTGCACATCTTTCATGTGTATCATCTACAAAAGAAGAAGTTCAGCAAGTAATTGAAAAGATGAAAGAAAAAGGAATTGAGAATATCCTTGCATTACGAGGAGATATTCCAAAGAACACAACATTCCCTCTTCCAAATCATTATCATTATGCATGTGAATTGATTGAAGATATTAAGAAGCAGGGAGATTTCTGTATCGGTGCAGCGTGCTATCCAGAGGGACACGTAGAGTGCGAACACAGAAAAGATGATATTGCTCATCTGAAAACGAAAGTAGACTGTGGTGTTGACTTTTTAACATCACAGATGTTCTTTGATAATTCTATTTTTTATAATTTCTTATATAAAATTCGTGAGAAAGGAATTACAGTTCCAGTTCTTCCTGGAATTATGCCAGTTACAAATGCAAAGCAGGTAAAACGAAGCTGTGAACTTTCTGGAACAAGACTGCCAGAACGTTTTGTTTCTATCGTTGATAAGTTTGGTGATAATCCGAAAGCAATGCAGCAGGCTGGTATTGCGTATGCTACAGATCAGATTATTGACTTGATCGCGAATGGTATTAATCATATTCATGTATATTCTATGAATAAACCAGAAGTTGCAGAGACAATTATGCGTAATTTATCTGAAATTATCGGATAAGGAGTTTGTATGGACATTCGTACGAAAGAAGCAATCCGATATCTTGGATATGGGAGAAATGATGTTGATGAATATACGTTACAACTGATTCAGACATCATTTTCCGAATTAGAACAGGTGGCAGAAAAGAGAATCGTCTCCCAGATTTTTCAATTGAATCTGGAACGGGATGATTGGATAGAAATTGAAGGAGTGAGAATTCACAGTAAGAATCTGAGTAAGAACTTGAAGGGCTGTGCCAGTGTGCTGGTTCTTGGAGCTACACTTGGAATTCAGGTGGACCGACTTATGAAGCGGTATTCTTACACGGACATGGCGAAGGTTCTCGTGATGCAGTCCTGCGCAGCGGCTATGTTGGAAGAAGAGCTGGATGATTGGCAGGAGAAGAAGGAACAGGAATTTCTGAAGGAGAATTGGTATCTGAGACCACGATTCAGTCCAGGATATGGGGATTTTTCTATCGAACATCAGAGACAGATTTTGGAAATGCTGCAAGCGCCGAAGAAAATTGGATTATCCATGACAGACAGTAGCATGCTGACACCGACAAAGTCAGTGACAGCGGTGATTGGAATGAGCCGAACACAGACTGCCTGTCATCAGAAAGGCTGCGAAGTGTGCAATAAGACAGATTGCATTTACCGCAGAGATACATAAAAAACACAAAGGAGCAAATCAATGTTATTAGACCGACTGGGAAAGGAACTATTATTTTTTGATGGCGGAACAGGAACGCTATTGCAGGAAAAAGGATTAAAGCCAGGAGAACTTCCAGAAGTATGGAATCTGGAAAAGACGGAAGAAGTGGTGGACATCCACAGACAGTATTTTGCAGCAGGAAGTGATATTGTGCTTGCGAATACATTTGGGGCAAATGCGTTAAAGTTCCACAATTCAGAATATGAATTAGAAGATATTATTACAGCCGCAATTGTCAGCGTGAAAGAGGGCGC
>CAZPZR010000091.1:0-2443 GCA_964591105.1 uncultured Lachnospiraceae bacterium
TCATCATCTGGATGAACAGCGATTGCTGTATCTCCAAGCATTGTCTCTGGACGAGTTGTTGCAATCTCAAGGTACTCATCTGTTCCAATGATTGGATACTTGATGTGCCAGAAGAATCCATCCTGTTCTTCATGTTCTACTTCTGCATCAGAAAGAGAAGTTTTACATACTGGACACCAGTTAATGATTCTAGATCCTCTGTAAATATATCCTTCTTCGTAAAGTTTAATAAATACTTCTTCTACAGCCTTAGAGCATCCTTCATCCATTGTGAAACGTTCACGATCCCAGTCACAAGATGTACCAAGTTTTCTAAGCTGCTCTGTGATTGTTCCGCCGTATTCTTCTTTCCACTGCCATGTTCTTTCTAAGAATTTTTCACGACCAAGTTCTTTCTTGTCGATTCCTTCTTCTTTTAACTGGTTCGTAACCTTTACTTCTGTAGAGATTGCTGCATGGTCTGTTCCTGGAACCCAGAGAGCATTGTATCCCTGCATTCTCTTATAACGGATCAGGATATCCTGAAGTGTGTTATCCAATGCATGTCCCATATGCAGCTTACCTGTAATGTTCGGTGGCGGCATAACAATTGTAAATGGTTTTCTGTCTCTGTCTACTTCTGCGTGAAAATACTTGTTTTCACACCATTTGTCATAAAGTTTTTCTTCAATCGCTTTTGGATTGTAAGTTGTTTCCAAATTCTGGCTCATGGTTTCCTCCTCATTTTACACTCTTTTGTGTAGTCCTTCTTGTTTTTCACAGTTATTTCAAACTTGAGGGCTATGTTTTTCTACCTTAAATTAAGAAAAGCCCTCTACTTACGTAAAGGGCGAGTCAATCGCGGTACCACCTTTATTAATATGAAAAGAAATGTCCCTTCATATATCTCATCATATTCTATAACGGGAACGACTCCGGGATGACCTATTCTTCAAAAACCTCTACCTTCAGTCATCCAGCTCCAAAGCTACCTTCTGCATCCTCTTCCTGAAGCCCCTCTCAGCCTACGGGTGACTCTCTCTGGCAGGTGAACCTATGCATACTCCTCTTTTTCAACGCCTTTGCATTTTAAACTAAAGTTTATCATAGTCATCAAGTGCTCATTTGTCAAGGTTTTTAAGGGTTTTTTAAGTTTTTAATAATATCTTTGTTCAATCATCTTCAGGAAATCCCAACTGAGATAATCTTCCATTTTCTTAAATGTATCTTCGTTGCGGATCAGTCTTCCCGGCTCCTGATATTGTACCCAGGCCATTGCACACCAGGTAATTCCACGCAAACAGGTAATTGGGATAAATATGCGCAGGCGTTCACGAATTCCTTCCACATCAAAACGACCTCTTACAGCTTCTATGTATTGGTCTGCAAATGCTTCCATCTCTTCTTCTGTCAAGATTACATCTGTCTTCCAAAAGGTTGTTGTTGGGGCCAAAAAATGTCCAAGATCCTGAACCGGATCCCCATAAAGTGGTTTTTCCCAATCTACCAGATAATTGCCTTTCCCTTCCCCATTCATTAAGAAGTTTCCTGAATTCAATTCTGTATTGATGCAGCAACGATATCCTTTATAATCTTTCACCTGATCCACTTTCAGCTGTCCAGCTTCTAACAACTTGCGAATCAATGCTTTCTTCTCTGGATCTCCCAACTCGGAATCATAATAAGTCTGCACCATCTCATTACATTCGTCCAGGATTGCCTGCAATGGATTCTCTGGTACTAAAAGCCCAGATGGATCTTCCAATGAAACACTATGAATATCTGCCAGACACTCTGCTGCCAATTTCAAATCTTTGCGGTAGTCCAATGCACACCCTTCCAAGAACTCCATGACCATAACACCATATTCCAGATGTTCACAACTTCCATCTACAAAGACTGGTCGAGGTGTTCTACCGGAATCTTTCAAAAGCATTAATGCTCCGTATTCATACTCAATTTGATTTGACAGATGCATCTGACTCCCCGTATTTACACGCAACACCATTTTTTTCTTTGTTTCCGGATGTTCAAACCAGAAATTGATATTATACTCTCCCTGTGCAAGTGGATGATAAATAATCTCTGTATCCAACTCTGTTGTAATGCCAATCCCCTTTTTATAGGAAGACATCTCCACATATTCTTTCAAGCCTTCGATTCTATCCATAAAATTACTCCTCACGTTCTTTTTGATAGGTTCATTCTAGCATGACGTAATTTCCATTTCCACCATTATAGTTTTCATCTATAATAACACATTGTTTATAGATTAAAACAATTACAAGTATTGGCAAAAAACTGGTACAATTAGTCTGTAACCTAATGCCCAAATAAAAGGAGGAAATATGAAGAAAAGAATATTAACTTTATTACTTGCATTTACTCTTGTATTCAGTAACTCCGCATTCGTACTTGCAGCTGAACCTGCAGACGAAGCAACTACTGTTGCAGCAGAAGATGC
>CAZPZR010000091.1:2543-5642 GCA_964591105.1 uncultured Lachnospiraceae bacterium
GTTTACCTTGTATGCTACGTTGGTACATTCTGTGTAAACTATGCAGCTGACTGGCTCATCAATGACTGTGGTTTCTCTAAAGACAACGTAATCCGTGTACTCGGTGGTGTATGGAATGATGCTGACTTGGGAGACGCTTGTAGATTTGTTGACTGGGATTACGCATACAATACAGACGGAATCATCCTTGATGTTCGTCAGGATGCAAACTACAACAAAGGATATGTAGACAAATCTCTTCATCAGCCAATCTTCAGCGAAGAAGGATCTCCATCTACAGGATCTGATGAACTCGCAAGCGCATTTACAGAATTTGTAAAAGCTAACAAAGATCTTTTAGCTTCTAAACCAGTTTTCGTTCTTTGCAACGCTGGTAAAACAGGTGCTCAGAGAGCAACTACATTATTAAAAGCTCAGGGACTTACAAATGTAGCTACAATCGAAGGTGGCGCAGGAAGCGACATCAAAGAAAGATTTGTAACAGCACAATCTGTTTCTGGTGCAGAAGCTGTTAAGGCAGTTGCAATTGACACCGTTGTAATCATCGACGTTCGTTCTGCTGAAAACTATGAAAAAGGACACTTAAAATACTCTGTTTCTATGCCATTATTTGATAAAGATAACGTCCCTACAAACAGATATGATGCTCTTGCAAAAGCTTTCTTAGAATCTGCAAAAGCAAATGCTTCCTTCTTTGAAGGAAAAGATCTCTACCTTCTTTGCAACAGAGGTGCTAGAGGTGCTCAGGCTGGTACGCATCTCCTCATGCAAGCTGGAATCAGCAATGATAACATCTTCACAATCACTGATGGTGCAGCAGGCGATGATGTAAAAGCTGCATTAACAGCTACAACTGTTACTGAACCAACATACAACTTTGTATCTGGGGATGATGCTGTAAAAGCTGTAAATGATGACAGCGTAGTAATCATCGATGTTCGTTCTGCTGAAAACTACGGCAAAGGACATTTAGCAAACTCAATCTCTATGCCAGTATTTGATGCAAAAGGCGTTACAAATGGTAAAGACGCTCTTGCAAAAGCTTTTGATAAAGCTGTAGCAGAAAACGCTGACAAACTTGCTGGGAAGAAAATCTACCTCCTTTGCAACAGTGGCGCTAGAGGTGCTCAGAACGCTACAAAACTTCTCATCGGAGATGGATACAGCAACGACAACATTTATACAATCGAAAAGGGTGCAACAGGTATTTCTGTTCGTTACGCATTCCTTGACACAAGCTTAAACACACCTGTAACAGGTGCAGATGCTGTTGCAGCAATTGGAAATGAAAACGTATTAATCCTTGATGTTCGTGCTGATGGAAACTACGGCGCTGGACACTTAAAAGGATCTTTATCTCTTCCAGTATTTACAAGCAATGGCCCTGTAACTACAGTAAATGATGACCTTGCAAAAGCATTCACAGAATATGTAAAAGCTAACTTTGCTACATTCGAAGGCAAAGACATCTATGTTCTTTGCAACAGTGGTTCTAGAGGTGCTCAGGCTGCAACTGTATTATTAAAAGATGCAGGACTTAACCTTGAAAAGATCCACACAATTACTGGTGGTGCAATAGGTAGTGAGGAAGATAAATCTGTACCAAACAACCTCAAATATGTATCTGACAAACGTGCAGTAAACGCTACAGAAGAAAGCGACAAACTGATCATCGACGTTCGTTCCGTACCTACATGGCAGGCAGGACACCTTGACAACTCTATTTCTCTTCCATTATTCGAAGAAGATGGAGCTCTTACAAATGGTAACGGCGATTACTCAGATCTTGAATGCGAATTCTTAGCTTACGTATTCGGACACAGAGCAAGCTTAAAAGGAAAAACACTTTACATCCTTTGCAACAGCGGTTCTAGAGGAGCTGAAAAAGCTGTTCAGTTATTAGCAAAAGCAAATCTTACAGACAACGTATTCACAATCGAAGGTGGAGCTAAGAACACACTTATCCAGGAAAACTGGTTAAAGATTTCTTCTGTTACACTTTCTAAGACAGCTTATACTTACAACGGAAAAGCTCAGAAACCATCTGTAACAGTTAAAAACAATAAAGGACAGAAAGTTGCTTCTTCTAACTACACTGTAACATACGCTTCTGGACGCAAGAACGTTGGAACATACACTGTAAAAGTTACTTTCAAGAATGACTTTGCAGGTACAAAAGCAATTTCTAAGACATTTACAATTGCTCCTAAGGGAACAAGCCTCTCTTCTGTAAAAGCAGCTAAAAAAGGATTCAAAGCTACTTGGAAGAAACAGGCTACACAGACAACTGGTTACCAGATTCAGTACTCTACAAGCAAATCTTTCAAGAGTGCTAAGACAGTAACTGTTTCTAGCACAAAGACAACAAGCAAATCTGTTTCTAAGTTAAGTGCTAAGAAAACATACTACGTAAGAGTTCGTACTTACAAAACAGTAGGTAAGACAAAACTTTACTCTTCTTGGTCTTCAGCTAAGACAGTAAAGACTAAATAATTATTCTCGTCATTAAGAGGGTGTTGATTTTTCAACATAAGGTTACAAAAAACCGGGATCTGCAAATCGCAGGTCCCGGTTTTCAATTATCGTTTTTTATGAAGCCAGCTGGTAAATCTTCTGAACGGCTCTGTCATTTTCCAACTTGTAGAATTCGCATAAGTATCAATCAACTCATCTTTTCGTTTTCCTTCTTGTTCATAATGCTGCAAGCACAAATTTTTCTCATGAATGATTGTTTTTAATTCTTCACACTCTTTCATTATTTTCTCTAAATCATTTGCTTGTGCCTGTGTTTGCATTTCCAATGCATCTATCTTCTGATTTCGATTCACTAATTGTTGATTTAAAGTTTCAACTTTCTGACATTCATCAAAATACTGATTTTCTAACTGAACTTTTCGTTCATCTAAACTCATTAATTTTCTACATTCTTCTGAATACTGCTTCGCTAATCGATCCGAAAATTCCAGCAGAATTCTGTAGCCAGACTTTTGTTGAGAGAATTGCTCCGTATATCTTAACTTCTGATCCACAAAAAGCCCTGATGGATCTATACATTCCACAGATGCTTGAATTTCTTCCAGAGTTTCAAACTGATCCACT
>CAZPZR010000092.1:0-5526 GCA_964591105.1 uncultured Lachnospiraceae bacterium
AATCAGCTGCAAACGGAATTGATATTATTCGTATCTTTGACTGTCTGAATGACCTTCGTAACTTACAGACAGCAGTTTCAGCTGCAAATAAAGAAAAAGCACATGCACAGGTTGCACTTTCTTATACATTAGGTGATGCTTACACAATGGAATATTGGGTAGACATCGCAAAAAGAATCGAAGATATGGGTGCAGATTCTATCTGTATTAAAGATATGGCAGGTCTTCTTGTTCCATACAAAGCAACAGAATTGATCGGTGCAATGAAAGATGCAGTTGATCTTCCAATCCAGCTTCATACACACTATACATCTGGTGTTGCTTCTATGACATACTTGAAAGCAGTAGAAGCAGGGGTAGACGTAATTGATACAGCAATGTCACCATTTGCACTTGGAACAAGCCAGCCAGCAACAGAAGTTATGGTAGAAACATTCAAAGGCACACCTTATGATACAGGTTTTGATCAGAACTTACTTGCTGAAATCGCTGATTACTTCCGTCCAATCCGTGACGAAGCATTAGAATCAGGACTTTTGAATCCAAAGAACCTTGGTGTAAATATCAAGACATTATTATACCAGGTACCAGGTGGTATGCTTTCAAACCTTACTTCACAGCTGAACGAACAGAATGCAGCTGACAAATACTATGAAGTATTGGAAGAAGTACCAAGAGTAAGAAAAGACCTTGGAGAACCACCACTTGTAACACCATCTTCACAGATCGTTGGAACTCAGGCAGTATTTAACGTACTGATGGGAGAACGTTACAAAATGGCAACAAAAGAAACAAAAGATGTTTTAAGTGGAAAATACGGTGCAACTGTAAAACCATTTAACGAAGAAGTGAGAAAGAAAGTACTTGGTGATGATGCAGAAATCATTACATGCCGTCCAGCAGATTTAATTCCAGATGAATTAGATACACTTCGCAAAGAATGTGAACAGTGGATTCAGCAGGATGAAGATGTATTGTCTTATGCATTGTTCCCACAGGTAGCAACAGATTACTTCAAATACAGAGAAGCACAGGAAACAAAGGTTGACCAGACTGTAGCAGATACAGAAAATGGAAGCTATCCAGTGTAAAATCTTATAAAAAAGAATAACGGATTAAGAATTCGAAAGACTTGTGGCGAAATGCCGCAAGTCTTTTTAAAATTCCTTGAATATTCTTCTTAGACACTTTATAATAGATAAGATGCTAGAGAAAAGGAATCATATGCTATGGGAAGTAAAAATGAATTGCTGAAAAAAATTGATAGTGGATATAGCAAATTTAGTAAAGGTCAGAAGAAGTTAGCTGAGTTTATTAAAGAAGACTATGATAAGGCGGCTTTCTTGACCGCAGCCAAGATGGGTGAAGAAGTTGGGGTTAGTGAATCAACAGTTGTGCGATTTGCGATGGCACTTGGGTATGATGGCTATCCAGCTTTTCAGAAGGCACTTGGCGAGTTGGTTCGCACAAAGTTGAATTCTATTCAGAGAATGGAAGTGACTTATGGCAGAATCAGTCAGGGGGAAATTCTCACATCTGTACTTCAGTCCGATATCGAAAAGATTAAGATGACGATGTCAATGATTGATCATGAGATGTTTGAGATGGCGGTAGATACAATCTTGAATGCAAAGCGTGTTTATGTGGTTGGAATTCGTAGCTGTGCGCCATTGGCAAATTTCCTTTCTTTTTATTTAAATTTAATCTGTGAGAATGTAGTAGCTGTTTCGACAAACAGTTCCAGTGAAATCTTTGAACAGTTGATTCGCATTGGGGAAGACGATGTCATCATTGGTATCAGTTTCCCAAGATATTCTATGCGTACATTGAAAGCACTGGAGTTTGCAAGTAACCGAAAGGCGAAAGTAATTACGCTGACAGACAGCATTCATTCCCCAATGAATCTGTACTCTTCCTGCAATCTGATTGCAAGAAGTGATATGGCATCCATTGTAGATTCTTTGGTTGCACCATTGAGCGTGGTGAATGCGCTGGTAGTGGCTTTGTGTATGAAAAAGCAGAATGAAGTCATAGGTACACTGGAACAATTGGAACAGATTTGGGACGAGTACCAGGTGTACAGCAAAGATGAATTGAACATGGTAGGCGATAAGGTGGAATTGTCTACGGCTGGCCAGGTTCGACAGGTAGAAGGGAAAAAAGATGAGTAAAGTAGTAGTTGTTGGTGGGGGAGCTGCAGGAATGTTTGCAGCAATTACCGCTGCTGAAAATGGACATCAAGTCACACTTTATGAAAAAAATGATAAGCTTGGAAAGAAGCTTTTTATCACTGGTAAGGGAAGATGTAATATTACAAATGCAAGTGATATGGAGACATTATTTGCATCCGTGGTGTCAAATGCAAAGTTTTTATACAGTAGTTTCTATGGATATACGAACTGGGATGTAATGGATTTCTTTGAAAATCATGGTGTGCGAACAAAGATTGAACGCGGGGAACGAGTGTTCCCGGTATCTGACCATTCTTCAGATGTTATTCGTGCATTGGAAAAAGAAATGGAACGATTGCATGTTCGAGTAGTTCTGCGAACAACGGTGAAAGATGTTGTTTGTGAAGATGGACAGTTCCAATATGTATTGCTTGGAGATGGAAAGCGTGTGAGTGCAGACGCTTGTATTGTTGCAACAGGTGGACTTTCTTATAAAACAACAGGCTCTACAGGCGATGGACTGGAATTTGCGAAAAAGTTGGGACATAAGGTTACAGAATGTATGCCATCCTTAGTTCCGCTTGCTACAAAGGAACCATGGGTGCCGGAACTACAAGGGTTATCTTTGAAAAATGTAACAGCGACTGTATACGATGGCAAAAAGAAGTTGTATCAGGAATTCGGCGAGATGCTCTTTACACACTATGGTGTTAGTGGACCCCTTATTCTAAGTGCAAGCAGTTACATAGGAAAGAAATTGAAGGATCATGAACTTAAATTAGAAATTGACTTAAAACCAGCATTGACAGCAGAACAGTTGGATCATCGAGTTCTGCGTGATTTTGAGGAAAATAAAAATCGTCAGTTCAAGAATTCAATTGGGAAATTATTCCCGGCGAAGCTAATCCCAGTAATTTTGGAACTTAGCGGAATTGATCCGGAGAAAAAGGTGAATGTGATTTCACGAGAAGAGAGAAATGCATTTGTACATTTGATCAAGCATTTTGAAGTGACATTGACAGGGCTTCGTGATTATAATGAAGCGATTATTACAAAAGGTGGTGTATCCACGAAGGAGATTGATCCAGGGACAATGGAATCAAAGCTTATGAAAAACCTGTATTTCGTAGGAGAAGTTTTGGATTTAGATGCTCTGACAGGTGGATTCAATCTGCAGATCGCGTGGTCAACAGCGCGTGCTGCAGGATTAAGCATAAAATAAGAAGGTATTAAGGAGAGGTTACAAATGGTATCAAATTTTCAAATTAAGTATTCAGAAACAGAAGAAGTGTTAATGGACATCTGCCGTTTGAATTCTGTTTCAAAAGTTATGGTAAACCACAGACTTACAGTTGGTGTTGTTGGATTTGCCGCAGCACTTGTTTTGCTAAAAGTTTCTGATTTCTTTGTCGGAAACACACCAATGAGAGTGTTACTCTACATTGGATATTGGGTTCTTGCATTTGCAATTGGCGAAATTTTGGGTCGTACACTCGGAAAAAGTTTTGCTGCAACATCAGGAGAAGGTGAAGGAAGACAGGTGTATAAACAGAGAATTCAGAAATGGGGACAGCCATTGGAAATTAAAGTTGAATTCTATGATGATTATTTTACAACATGGGCAAAAGGTTTGCAGAAACGTAAAGTTCCATATGCAGACGTGTTGGAAATGATTGAAAGCAAGGAAACATATGCGATTATTGCGAGAAGTGATGATAGTCCACAGAAAAAGCTTTACGCATTTCCAAAAAGCGGACTTCAGAATATTAGCGAAGAGAAGTTCGAAGAATTTGTTGGAACAAAATGTGTGAATTCTAAAAAAGGATGTAAAACATACAATTATAAGCATAAATAAGGGAGAAAATCATGGGATATAATGTTGCAATCGATGGACCTGCCGGCGCAGGGAAAAGCACTATTGCAAAGCTTGTTGCAAAAGAAAAAGGATATATTTATGTAGATACAGGAGCGATGTATCGTGGTTTGGCGATACATTTTCTTGAGCAGGGAATAGCAGCAGAAGATACAGAACAGATTATCGCAGCGTGTGAAGGTGCGAATGTGACAATCAAGTACGAAGATGGTGTTCAGCAGATTTATTTAAATGATAGAAATATTACATCCAGACTTCGTGAAGAAGCTGTAGGAAATATGGCTTCTAAAAGTTCTGCAATTCCGGAAGTGCGTGCAAAATTATTAGATCTTCAGCGTTCATTAGCAAAAACACAGGATGTAATTATGGATGGAAGAGATATTGGAACTTGTGTGCTTCCAGATGCAGACGTAAAAGTGTATTTGACAGCAAGCGTGGAGACACGTGCAAAACGTCGCTATGATGAACTGCAGGCAAAGGGATTGTCCTGTGATTTTGATGAAATTGCAAAAGACATTGAAGAACGCGACCATCGCGATATGACAAGAGAAACAGCTCCGTTAAAACAGGCAGAAGATGCAGTTTTAGTGGACAGCTCTGAATTGTCAATTGATGAGGTTGTAAAAGCAATTGTTGCGTTATGTAAATAATGAAGTGAATGAGGAAGTATATGAAAGTAGAACTTGCAAAAACAGCGGGCTTTTGTTTTGGGGTAAAACGTGCGGTAGATACTGTTTTCCAACAGGTAGAAAAGAATGAAGATGAAAAAATCTATACGTATGGCCCTATTATTCATAATGAAGAAGTAATTAAAGATATGGAGAGCAAAGGTGTTCAGGTATTGAACAGTCTGGAAGAACTGAAGGCTCTGGAACATGGAGTCGTTATTATACGTTCCCACGGCGTACCAAAGTATGTTTGTGATATTCTGGATGAGAAAAAGATTCAATACGTGGATGCGACTTGTCCATTTGTAAAGAAAATTCATAAGATTGTTTCGGAAGAAAGTGCGAAAGGCTCTCATGTGATTGTGATTGGAAGTGAAACACATCCAGAGGTTGAAGGAATCATCGGATGGGCTGGGCCAGACACAACAGTAATTCAAACAATAGAAGAAGCAGAGGCTTTTGAAATCGAAAATCCAACACAAAAAGTATGCATTGTTGCACAGACGACATTTAATTACAATAAATTCAAAGATTTAGTTGAAATTATCCATAAAAAGGGGTATGATATAATTGTTTTAAATACGATTTGCAGTGCAACAAAAGAACGGCAAGAAGAAGCTCGTGACATTGCAAAAAGGGTGGACGCGATGATCGTTATTGGCGATAAGCGCAGTTCTAATACCCAGAAGCTATTTGAAATATGCAGGAATGCATGTAAGGATACGTACTATATACAGACACTTGGCGATTTTGATATGAATCAATTAAGGTCCGTGGAAACAGTAGGTATTACAGCAGGGGCATCCACGCCCAA
>CAZPZR010000093.1:0-5506 GCA_964591105.1 uncultured Lachnospiraceae bacterium
AAGACATACAGCGAACTTATCGGAAACATCGAAAGAGATGCCAACTCTGCAAAGAAATACTGGCACTTCATCAAAGTTATGGGACGTTCTGCTTCTCACGTAGCTTTGGAATGTGCATTAAAGACACAGCCAAACATCTGCTTAGTATCTGAAGAAGTTGCAGCAAAGAAAATGTCACTTTCTGCAATCGCTGATTACATCGCAGATTCTGTAGAAGCAAGAGCAGCAAAAGGAATGAACTTTGGTGTTGCTATCATCCCAGAAGGTGTTGTAGAATTCGTTCCAGAATTCTCTGTATTGATTCAGGAAATCAACGAACTTCTTGCTGGAAGCAAAGCAGACGAATTCAACGCTCTTGGAACATGGGCTGATAAATATGCATTTATCGAAAACGGATTAACAAAAGAATCTATGGAAGTATTTGCAATTCTTCCACAGTCTATCCAGCAGCAGTTATTCCTTGAAAGAGACCCACACGGAAACGTACAGGTATCTCTCATCGAATCTGAAAAATTATTCTCAGCTCTCGTTGCTGATAAATTGAAAGCTAGAAAAGAAGCTGGAACATACAATGGAAAATTCGGTGCACTTCACCACTTCTTCGGTTACGAAGGAAGATGTGCATTCCCATCTAACTTCGATGCTGACTACTGCTACTCATTAGGATACAACGCATTTATGCTTATTCAGTATGGTTACAACGGATACTTATCAAAAGTTTCTAACCTTTCTGCTCCAGCAAATGAATGGGTTGCAGGTGGTATGCCAATCACAAAGATGATGAACATCGAAAGAAGACACGGAGAAGATAAACCAGTTATCAAAAAAGCTCTCGTAGAACTTGATGGTGCTCCATTCAAGTATTTCGAAGCTCACCGTGAAGAATGGGCTGTTGATACATGCTTCGTATTCCCAGGTGCTATTCAGTACTACGGACCATCTGAAGTATGCGATATCACAACAGTAACACTTGCACTTGAACAGGCAAAATAAATGAATATGCAAAAACTGCCGGTAGATAATCTACTGGCAGTTTTTTTACAGTTTTATTTGTCTACAAATATGTTTTTCAAAAATTCACATTCCTCATCATTGCAAACCGTTGCTTCCGGTAATTTTACATCACAATGAAAAACATGTTCATACTGCTTTTCCTCTTCTTTTCCATACAATCGATATTGATATGGTACATCATTTTGTGACAAACATTCGCAAAAATCTTTCGAACAAATTTTTACAAAATCCTGGCTTGCAGTCATTACATATGTTGGAGGAAATTTTTCTGTCACATGTCTCATGATATTCATTTCCATCTCATACTTTTCCGGTTCATCATTTAAATAAGCTGCTACTACACCTTGTATCTCACCCAAATCTGTATGAAGAATATCATAAATTCCACAATTCATGACACACGCGTGAAGTACCAAATCTTTTGGAATCTCAATTCCACATAATTCAGCATACTCACGATTTGACCACATAGTCGCATATTGTGTTGCTATATGTGCTCCTGAAGAATCTCCCATAATTGTAATCTTGTTACAATCAATCCCATATTTCTCTCCGTTTTCTATTAACCATTTGAACAAAAGATTCGTATCTTGAAGCGCCGCCGGATAAGGGTGCTCCGGAGCAAGACGATAGTTAAAATTAACAACACCAAATCCTCGTTCCGCAAGAGACAGACAATAATGTTTATAAAATTCTTTATTGCTATAAACCCACGCACCACCATGCACATGTACAATTGTGGCTATAGGTTCTATTCCTTTTTTCACATATATATCCAGAACGTGATTTTCATCTCTTGTTCCATATGCTATGTTTTCATATCTAATCACATCATCCGGATATGAAAGTCCTTGATCCCTTAATGTATCAAGTTCTCCCCATTCTTTTCGTATCTTTTCCGCTAATTGCAAAGAGGCATTATCCATTATTTTTTGCCATCTTTCTCCAGTTAATATATCCATATGCAGAATTAAACAAATATGCAATCCACATGATTAAGTATGTAATTCCACTTCCTTCACCATTCATAAATGCCATGCCCCAAAGTACAACAGATACTGCATTTACGATAATCCACATAACCCACTGTTCAGAATAGCGTGCTAACATTAAAATTGTCGCAATAACACTAAACACTGTAGAAGTAGCATCTACTAATGCAAATTCTCCACCGAGTAATTTTAAAATAAAACTATAAGCTGAAACAGCTGCTATTGATCCTACAACTAAAATTACCCATCCAATCAGTGTAAGATTTCTTGCTTTCACCTCTGAATCATCTGCTTCCATATTCTTCTTCCAGCTGAGTACTCCGATGATGATCATAGGAACCATTAAAATGTTGTACATTGTTTCTCCGAAAATGTGTGCCTGATAACAAATGTATGCGTAAGTTACTGCATTAAAAAATCCAAAGAAATAATTTTCTATCTTTCCTTTTGCACACAAAACAACACTAATAATTCCCATCAAACTACTAAAAATCGCAAGTGTACTATCTCCCCAAATCAGAGATAACCCAACTACCAATACACTAGATATTAATAACCAACTTTTTTCAAACATTGTCCAATCACTAAAAAATTTCTTTACTTTGTCCATTTTTAAAATCCTCCTCTATGAAACTCTTCCTTTGTTAATGTCGGACCTGATACCCTTACTACAAGTCCTGAAATTTTGTTTGCTGTTTCAATAGCTTCTTTAAAACTAACGCCTTTTTGTCTCATGGCGAGTACAGCCCCAATATGCGAATCTCCTGCTCCAATCGTATCAATCGCTTCTACCTTTTGTGTACGAATCAAAGCTCCTTCTTCCTCTTGCAAATAAGCACCCTCTGAGCCCAAAGTGATAATTACTTTATTTTTTGTTTCACTATAAAGTTCTTTAGCTGCCTCTTCGATAGTCTCTTTCTTTGTAAAATCAATGGCTTCCTTATCGTTCAGGTGAAGTACTGGATGAAGCTGCATAATTCTATGATGTTTTTCTGATGGAATGTATGTAATTCGAGGACCAGGTGCATAATAAACTGTCAGTTCTGGGTGTTTTTCCAAGAAAGAAATAATTGTTTCTCCACCTTCTCCTTCTATTTCATATCCACATACGTAAACAGAATCATATTCCTTGACATCTAGCATTTCAAACCATTCTGCCTCAAAATTACATTCTACTCCTGGCAACGTTAAGAACGTTCTTTCACCATCTGCTTCAACAATGCACATACAATATCCATTATCACCATTTGCATGAATCATACTTTCATGTCCATTCTTTGCAAGTTCTTTCTTGATAATGTCTGCATATACTCCATTTCCTACAGGCGCAAACAATGTGTGTGGCACTTCAAAATGCTTTAAAATATCTGCTACGTTATATGCACATCCTCCAACTGTCATTTCTTGAGAATTCATGTACATGTCTTCTCCAGATTTCGGAAGACGTTCCATTTTTACAACAATATCCAACATCGCTGCCCCTATTATCAAACTTTTTTTCATCTTACATGTCCTCTCTTTACTTCAAGTATTTCAGCATATGTTGTGAAATCCACTTGATTTGCTTCCTCGATTAAAATAATGTCTTCCCTCGGAATATCCTTTATCCCTTTGACACCTCCTGCAATTGCACATGCCATTGCACCAATCGTGTCTGTGTCTCCTCCTAAATTTGTGCAAGCAAGCGCTGTTTCATGTACATTTCCGAAACAATAGTACGCAATTACAATCGCACATGGTATGGAGTCCACTGTATTAACACTAGCGCCAAACATATTATAGAGTTCCTCTAGAAATTTATCTCTATCATCTGAATATGTATGTGCAAGTTCTACACCATAGCGTATTCTTGTCCCCATGGAAGCCGATACTGTACTTGCTCCTAAAGACATTGCATATTCTTCCACGCCTAAAACATCCTGTATCATTTGATCTCTGTCTTCTTTTTCTATTGCTGAAGCAACAGCCATTGCAATCATGCTTGCACCCGTCAGCGTAATATCACTGCTGTGAGTAATCTCTGATATTTTTTTTACATAATCACATAATTCTTTCTTTTGTTCCGTTGTAAATAGAGTTCCAATTGGCGGTATTCTCATGGCCGCTCCGTTGGAAAGGGCTTGATCCGAATATGCTTTTGCATCCTCTCCCTTTTCAAATAACTCCAGTGTAATCTTTGATGTCGGACCTAAAATATTATTTTCAAAAGCATTTTCTTTTTTTGCCCATTCAAGTATATGTTTTGCCACATTACTACTATCGACTTCAAAATTTGTTTCTATCAAGCTATCTAAAATTGTAATAGCCTGCGCAGTATCATCAGTGAAGTTACCTCTTTTATACTGATAAGAAATTTCATTTTCTGGATCGCCTTCTAAGAAATCTGTAATTGTTCCGTACTTCTGAATTATACGTTTTCTACTCCAAAGTTCTGGTGGCATTCCCATAGCATCACCAATCGCCATACCATACAGCACTCCCAAGATTTTATCTCTCATTACTTTCCCTTTCTTGTTATATTTATTTTTGTATACTTGTTATAATATGTTAAACATCATAATATGTCAACTTGTTATATTATACAAATTTTTACCCTTAATTTTGTCCATTTTGATGTTCACACTTCAACTTCACATGTTATAATATAAAAAAATTTATCGAGGGAAAGATTATGAAAATTCCAAAATATGAACAAATTAAAAATATTTTAATTTCAAAAATACAAGATGGTACTTATAGTCCAGGTGCAGAACTTCCAAGCGAAACAACATTAATGGAAGACTATCAAGTTAGTCGAATTACTGCTAGACGTGCAATTGATGAATTATATCTTTCAGATTATATTGAGAAAAAACAAGGAAAAAGGGCTGTTGTAAAGCATACTGCAAAAATGCAGGAACTAACATGTATTTCGAGTTATACTGAAGAAATATTGTCACATGGAATGACTCCATCAAGAAAAGTTATTTCAGCAAGCCTTCGTCTTCCTTCCGAACTAGAACAAAAAAATTTACTTTTAGACAAGGCGGAACCTGTTTATTCTCTGTGTAGAATTGTATATGCCGATGACACTCCTCTTTGTTATACTGACACATCCGTTTCTTACAAATACTTTCGTGACATTGAAAATTACGATTTTTCTGAACATTCTCTCTACGATGTTATTGAAAACGAATATGGAATCAAGCTTTCAACTTCTAAGTTGAAACTAAAAGCTGTACTTCCTAATGATAAAATAGCCAAATATTTAGATGTCGAAAAGCATTTACCTATGCTCCGTTATTCTGCAACGACTTACGGAATTGTAAATGGAATTGAAACTCCTATCGAACAGTTTGAAACATACTATTTAACAGATTTATTTGAATATACTTTAATACAAAAAAGACGTTAATTTTCTATTCTGTATAAGCGAAACATAAAATAGGACCTTACCCTAACACTCAAAGACCCCGAGTGTCACACGACACTCGGGGTCTTATATTCATCATATTCTAGTA
>CAZPZR010000094.1:0-5258 GCA_964591105.1 uncultured Lachnospiraceae bacterium
AATGGGAAAATATACTGATATCCACCAGATACTGCCACAGCATCATAAACTTTTGAAGTATCCCCAGCTGCATCTGCTGCATTTGCTTCTTCTACTGTTCCAAGAAATACTTTCGGATATAAGTTCTTACCATATACAAAAGTAAGTATCGCATCCATGCTTCCGTCTTCGTTTGTTCTCACCTGCGCTGTTACGTTATTTACAAACATACCCATACTACCTGTTATGGTTGCTTCCCGCGTATTCGACGCCTTTCCTTTGTCATTTGTTTCCGCCAACACTCCAATCGATGTTGACAATACCATGATGATAGACATCATCATGACTAACCATCGTGTGAATCGTTTCTTCATAGTAACCCTCCTAAATCGTGAATTCCCAGCCCCAAGTTTCCACACATTTTCTTGCGGCTGCTCTCTTATAAATGTTGAATCACTCAAACTCACAATACTTGAAGGCTTTTACTCTTTTTAAGGATATTCAGCCTTACATTCATTACTCTGGTATCCGCAGAGCTGAATCTGTCACGTTGCCGTGAAGAGACAAGATCAAGTATCCTGACTTATCGCCTGTGCCATGCATGACACCGCTTTGACGCCTTCCCAATTGCTCAGTGGCATTTTGTCAAAGCCAAAACGAAATACAGTAACGGACTTGTGCAGGATTCTCACCTGACTTCCATAAATCTTATCCCCAGTGTATTCATGTATATGTAAAATCTGTAAACACAGCTTTTACCAAAAATTATTTTGCACTATTTCTCAGAAATTCTATGACTTTATCATAATTTTCTGGCCGATGTGGAAATGTACATCCCGTGCAATCTTTAATGACCCTGTCTTCCTTTTGAATAAACTTCGGATTTCCAGGACATTTTTCCCTCAGATACATTGGACAGTAACAGAATAAACAGTTAAATTCTGTAAGCCCCTCATGGCAAGGGAAATATTTACAATCTCTATTTTCAAAAAAACGATGTGAATGTTCCATCTTTTACACTTCTTTCTTATATTGATATTCTTTCGCTTTTTCCACCAGTCGTTTGGCAAATGCCGGATTGGATGGATAATATAGGTGTGGGAACCCCAGCCACTGGTTCTCCCGTGCATGTATGCAAGCGTATTGTCTACCCGTTGTCGGTTTTGTCGCCACACAATCTGTTCCATTCTGTGTGCTATCGTAATAATGGAATTCATGTGCGCGGATTCCCTGTCCAGGCTCTAAATAACACCCGCCGGTTTCTTCCAGCTCTATATAGCCAAAGCGAACCAATTTCCCCTGATATGCGCAGCTGCCTTTCACGACATCTGCCATCTCATAAGTATGACCCTCCTGGTCTATAATGGTAGAATGCAGGTACATAAATCCACCACATTCTGCTACGATCGGAATTCCTGCATCGGCTGCAGCTTTGATAGACTGTCGCATGGAGCGATTCTCACTTAAGTTCTGTGCATATAATTCTGGATATCCTCCGCCCAACAACAGCGCATGACAGTTCTTCGGAATGGTCTGATCATGAAGTGGTGAAAATTCCACCAGCTCTGCTCCCTCTTCTCTTAACATCCGAAGATTATCTTCGTAATAAAAGCAGAACGCTTCATCCCGTGCAACCGCAATACGCGGTGCATCCTGTTCCACGTTCGCAGGTTCTTCCAAGACTTTCGAAACTGGCAGGTCTTCTGCCTGCTCCGCAATTTTCTTCAGTTGCTCCATGGAAATTGTTTTTGTCATTTCTTGCGCCAGTTCTTCCATCTGCTCTTGAATCTCACTAATCTCCCCCGGCATAACCAATCCCAAATGTCTGCTTTTCAGTTGCATAGTTTTTGATTCTGGAAAATAGCCAACCACAGGAAGATTTAGTTCTGACTCAATCAATGGTTTCACAATCGTGTAGTACCCCTTCGACATTCGGTTCAAGATCACTCCTCGAATCAAATGTTCCGGGTCATAGGCTAGAAATCCCGCAAGTACCGGAATAATCGAACGTCCCATTCCTTTCGCGTCTACCACAAGAATAACCGGTGTCTTTGTCACTTTCGCAAGATGATACGAAGATCCCTCTTCTCGTACACCGCCAAGTCCATCCAAAAGTCCCATAACGCCTTCCATGACTGCAAAATCGTCTTCACTTCTTCCATTGAGAAATAATTCTCTTGTTCGCTCAACACTTGTAAAAAATGTATCCAGATTCTTCGATGGAACTCCCAGAACTTTCTGGTGAAACATCGGATCAATATAATCCGGCCCACACTTATAGGCAACTACTTGCTCTCCTTGATCTTTCAATGCCTGCAGCAGTCCACAAGTCAGCGTGGTTTTTCCACTGCCGCTTTTCGGCGCTGCCAGCATGATTCTCCTTAACTTCATGTTTGCTTTCCTCACTCACAAAACTGGAAGGTACAGATCCACACCGGATTCTCTGCTCGCATCAGATGATAAGATCCTGCTTGTTTCGCCCTACTCACCTGCATTTGTACCACTTCTGTATCTTTCATCTGATAAGCGTCCAGACATTCCTTTATTTCGCAAATAGTTTCCATGCTGACTGCATTGATAACAATTCGCATATTCGGATTGATCTGGTAGAGCTCTGTCAGAATCTCCTTCAGATTTCCGCCGCTTCCACCAATAAATGCGTGGCTTGCTGTCGGAAGTTCGTTTAATTTCTCCGGTGCTTTTGCTTCCACAATCGTCAAATTTTCTCTGCCAAATTTTTCTTTATTCTTCTGGATTAAAGCTACTGCCTCTGGTTTCTGCTCCAAAGCATATATTTTCATCAAATATGAACGCCAGAAACTGATTTCGCGCAACACAAATAAACAGCTTATAAATTTTTCCACTAAAATAAAGAACCCCTTCACCGATACGGTAAAGGGGGATTATTTCGTAGAGACTATAAAAGAGCTACCTTCTATAATACTTACTGTACAACCTTTTTACTCGTGGTCTGAAACTATCGTTTCTGTACAACATTCAGGCAGGTCTCCCGACTTAAAGATCTTCGCATTCGCCATCTTCCCAGTTTCCCAGTGATATCTCGGCTTCAACTCCCTAATTACGGTGACGAGTTCGTACAGGACTTACACCTGTTTCCCTTTTCATCGGATCAAGCTGTGTACAGCTTATCCGACACCTCAATGTACATATTCAACTACAGTCAGCATAACACACTTCCTTCTTGAATTCAATTCTATCTTCTTTGTTTAAAAAAAGGGTTAATTTTTCCATGTATTTGTTGATTATTCCAACATTCTTCCTTATAATTTTTTTAACACAATATAAAAACTAGGAGGTTTTCGCAATGAACACCATTTTCAACCGAGTAAGTATTCGTAAATACCAAGATAAATCTATTGAAGATTCTAAAGTCGAATTACTTCTTCGCGCCGCAATGGCAGCGCCATCTGCAAGAAATCAGCAGCCATGGGAATATTATGTTATAACTGATAAAACAATTATCGAAAAACTTTCCACTGCTTCACCTTACACTGGATGTGCCAAACATGCACCTCTTCTATTCGTTGCCTGCTATCGTCTCGAAGGTCCTTCCCCAAGCTATTTCGAAATTGATATGAGTGCATCTGTAGAAAATTTATTATTAGAGGCAACAGACCAGGGACTTGGTGCTGTCTGGATGGGAATCGCCCCTGTCCAAGAGCGCATGGATTACGTAAGAGAAATTTTGCAACTTCCAGAACATTTGAATGCCTTTGCACTCATTCCTTGTGGTTATCCTGCGGAAGAAAGAAAACAGCAGGATCGCTTTGACCCTGCCAGAATTCATTGGATTAGATAAAGTTGTTATTAGCTTGTGCTTAACAGCATTTGGACTCGGTTACTCAATAGGATGCAATCACGCGAAAAAATAGCCTTCCCAGCTTTTCTTTTTTTAGTTAATTAAATCCAATCAATCTTCTTGCTACTGTATAAGCAAGTGAAGAAATCTTACGTCCAGGTTTTCCAGGAATATTCATTGTCTGTCCTAAAATACCATAACGAATCTTGAAATACACCTTGAAATCTCTCTTCTTTAAGTAATCCCAAAGTTCTTTCTTCTTTACCAAGTTTTCCTTCTTCTTAGAGCGAATGCATAAGATAGAAGAAACTGTCATCATAATTGCAAGGTAGTTGATCATGTAACTTCTTAGACGCTTGCACTTGATGTCTCTCATATGATACATATCAATCATCGTCTTCGTAACGAAAATCTGCTGATCTAATCTGGAAATCATCACCTTTTCATTTACAGACTGATCTTCACGACCAATATAGTATCTGTAGAAGTCTACGTTCAGATAATATACATTGCGTACATGTGGCAGTGGATAATATACATAGATATTATCTACATAGAATGTATGCTTCGGTAATGTAATCTGGCTTAATTTCAACATCTCTGTACGATAGATAACAGAATGCATCAGAATGTACTGACCAATGTGGAAACGTCCTACATCTTTCCAGCGGAAGAATTCATTCTCTGGGAGTACACCTTTATAATGAATTACCTTCTTATGTGTTGCCCCTTCTTTCTCATATACATAGTTGGAAATGAGCATATCTACTTCCTGGTCTTCTTCCTCAAATTTGTGAAGAAGTTCCAGAATCTTATGTAAAGATTCTTCATCTACCCAGTCATCACTATCTACAACCTTAAAATACTTTCCAGTTGCATTGATCAAACCGTAGTTCACCGCATCTCCATGACCACCATTTGGCTTGTCCACAACTTTAACAATACTTGGATACTTCTCCGCGTATTCGTGACCAATCTCTGATGTACGGTCTTTCGAACCATCGTTGACAACGATGATCTCTACATCTTCTCCTCCGACTAAAATACTCTCTATAGCATGTGACATATAAGCTTCTGAATTATAGCTTGGAATCGCAAATGATATATACTTCATTTTTTCTCCTCCTCGTTTGAAATCTTTCATAGTATAAATCATTCTTCGGGATTTTCCAACTCTTTTTCCAGAAATTAAGATTATCTTTCTTGTTCATAATTTGTTCATTTTTATTTCAAAATTCTTTCACTTCTTGAACATTCTTTTGTAACAGGTATTTCATATACTATCTATAACAAGAGATACACAGTAGTGTAATACTATTTGAATAAACTTTTTCATAATACATGCCGGGAATCGCGAGAGTGGTTACCCGGCATCCTCCCTTTTTAGGAGGATGTCGTTATTCTTTTATCTGCTCTAATTCCGTCACATTGACTCCTAACGCTGTCAGGATGACTTTTG
>CAZPZR010000095.1:0-5190 GCA_964591105.1 uncultured Lachnospiraceae bacterium
CTACTTCGCTATCACAAGAGGCACCTGATGTGTCTCTGCCTGTTTTACGTGCTTCGTTGACACCTCGTCATCTGTAATGATCTTGTAAATATCTTTGATTGGACACACGACGGAGAGATAACCTCCACCGAATTTGCTATGATCAGCCAGTACATATACTTTACTGGCCGCCTTTACAATTGCTTTCTTCACCTGTCTTTGTGGTTCTGCAATTGAAGTAAGTCCTACATCAAAGTTGATTCCATGAACGCCGATAAACGCTTTATCTACGTGAAACTGTTCAATATGATTGATTGCTGGCTCTCCCAGAATCGCGGACAAATGGCCTCCCACATAGCCACCGACCATATAGAGGTCTACATGGCTCACACCTGCAAGTTCATTTCCTATTAACAGGGAATTGGTTACAACCGCTACCCGTTTTTCCGGATGTTCTTTAATATGTAGTGCAAGGTAAAATGTATTGGACGCATCATCCATCATAATCGTATCTCTATTTTCAATAAATTCGTATGCACACGCTGCGATTTTTTTCTTTTCTGCAACATGGCGGTAGATACTCTCTGCACTATATTTTCTCACAGGCTCTTTTTCGATGCGGATGGCACCTCCATGTGTTCTGGTCAGAAGGCCTGCCTCATCCATATTTTTTATATCATTACGGATTGTCACTTCGGAACAGTTCAGCTCTTTGCTGAGATCTGCTACTCTGACTTTTCCGTTTTCTTCCAGTTTCTGTAAAATTATCTGTCTGCGTTCTTGCATAATATCCTCCCTACGAGAGACTAACGCATCCTTACATTGTTCATTCCCAAGTGACGTGCAATCATCTGGAAAATATCTAAAAACTGTTCGCCAAAATCTGTCTTTGGAATGATTAGTGCTCTCTCTTCTTCATAGTAAATACCAATCGTCTTAGGAGTCACAACTGCTCTTTGAATCTGCTCCCAGGAATATGATCTTTCTTCTCCATCCCACGCTGCAGTAATTCCATTTTCTTCACAGAATGTATACGCAATCGGCTGACAGTATTCTGGATTCACTTCCACTTGCTGTTTTGCTCTTCGCTTCAGTAAAAATGGAGTATATCCAAGGAATAACACTGCTGAAATCAAGTAACATGTCACTCCTACTGCTGTTGTTTTTCCTGCAGTGTACATGTACACACCCATAAATGCGACAGCCATTCCTAGAATATTGATCAAGAACCCACTGAATTTTGAATACGCATGGAACAGTAAAAAATCATATAAATTTTCTTTGGTCATATGTACTGTTATCTTGTTCATAAAATCTCCTTTTTACAACTCACGAGTTAGTGTCATTTGTAAAAAGTACTTTTATATTTTATCACACAAAAAGTACTTTTTACACTTTATTTTCGTTTTCTTTCGTATTAATTTTCGTTTATTCCTGTTTCTGGTATGCCCAACCTTCTGGACTGTAAATACCAAGCTGTTTCTTCTGCATATATTTATCAAATGCTGCTGTAATGAATGGGCAAAGGAACAATGTAATGATAGAAGCTGTTGCACACTGTGCTGTTGCCATACTTACGTATGGAGCCATTGTTGGGTCTGCTTCTGCTACTGCTGCTGGTGTCATTGCTGAGTTCAAAGCTGTTGTACCAATTGCTGCACCCATCGCATTTCTCTCTTTCTTAGGAAGGAGAATGTTGATGATGAAGAAGAATAATACTGCTGTTGCTGCTGAAATAAGTCCAAGTACGATACCAGATGCTCCTGCTGTGAGGATTGTCTTAACGTCTGTTTTTGCTCCAATTGAAATTGTCATGAAGAAAGTTACAATTGGCTGAGCTGCTTTACAAGCATCACGGAATCCTTTATCTAAGTTACCCCATACAAAACCAATCAATAATGGAACGATAACTGCAATCAAAGAGTTGATTGGAATATTTGCAAGTCCTGTTGCTCCAAGTGCGATCAATGTGAAGAATGGTCCATCATTTAAAGAGAGGATGGAAATTGCTCCTGTATCTGTTGCATTACCAAACTGTGATGATAATGAGATATAAAGGGAACCATTAGAGTTCGTAATTGCTGCGATGAATACAAATGGTGCGATTCCAAGGAATCCTTCTGGTCCACAAACTTTTCCAACAACCAAACCTACGATAACACCAAGTACAAATTTTACACCGGTCATTGCAACACCTTTGTAAAGTGGCATTCCTACCTGTTTGATATTGATCATTGAACCACATACAATTAAGAAGAATCCCATCATACAAGCATTTCCTTCATAGAATAATGCTGTTACATATCCACCAATCTGGAATACCTGTGGACAAAATGTTGCAAGTATTACTGCGATTACCAATGGGATAATTACCAATCCGCCTGGAAGCGCTTTCATCTTATTTAAAATATCAAAATCTTTTTGCTCATTCTTTTTTACTTCATTTCCGCTCATTGTTTTTTTCTCCTCATACCATTTATCTTGCCGATTCTCTAAATAATCTGGTTACGATTTCGCATGCTGTATTGTCATTTCCTGTAAGTCCGCCTTTTCCTACAACTGGAAGTCCATCATAACTTCCAACAAGTCTTCCCACGTCTGTCTGCGGAATCACATAATCTATCACTTCAATACACTGCACTCCCAGCTGGTAACATACATTTACCATTGTATCGCCACCAGTTGTATAGAGTCCTGCGATTTTTTCTCTTCCTACTTTTTCAAGTACTGCTGAAACGATTGCTCCAAGTCCAGCATTGATGCGATCTGCGCTCATTCCATCTGCATAATGTCTCTTCGCATCTTCCTCCGCTAGATTCAAAAGTTCACCGTGAAGTGCTGTCTCGAACAGGATTGCTCTTGGCTGATTGTCTGATTCTAACAGTGCTACAGCTTTTTCCACTGCCTGTTTCACTTCTTCCAGTGCTTCTTGCCCGCCGTTGATCAATGGAATTGGCTCAACTGGAATCTGCACATGTCGTTCATCTTCACAAAGTACTTGCATCTGTTTCTTTGTTACTGGTGTCGCACTTCCTGCTGCGATCAACACCGTTTTTCCTTTTTCATCTGTTTCAGGTGGAAGATTTGGTTCTTCTTTCTGAATCAGCTCTCTGTAGTAAGCAAGCTTTGATGTAAATGGACCTGGGTCAACAGATACTACATTCCATCTCAATTCAATACACGCTTTCGCGATTGCTTCTACATCTTCCAGCGTAATTCCATCACAAACGATAACTTCGCATCCATTTGCACGCTTTTCTTTTAATGCTTCTTTGATAACATCTTCCCCTGCAAGAACTTTATCCAAAGTAACAAGTCCCACTTTTCTTCTTGTCTGTCCTTCTAATAAGCGTGGAATATAATTTTCTTTCACCGGTGTACGTACATCCTGTGCAACTGGTGTCTTAATCAATGCTACCCCATCAATTACAGAATATCCGCCAACCAGAATTCTTCTTGACTGAGGCATTGCAGGAACAACAACTGCTACTGCATCTTCTCCTACCTGGTCTAACATTGCATCAATTTCTACTCCAACTCCACCGCGGAGTGTTGTATCGATTCGCTTGGTGAAATACTTTACACCCATCTTCTTTAATGCTGCTGTCGCGAGAGATACTTTTTCATATGCTTCGTTCGCTGGAAGAGGTCTGCTGTTACTGCTGATCAAAACTGCATCCAATTCTTTAATCGCATCTGCATTTTCCGCAGCTTCTACATTAAAAAATACTGCTGTTCTTGCTTTTGATCTTGCAAGTAATACGCCTGTAGTGGTTGCGCCTGTTAAATCATCGGCTACTGCTCCAATTAAAGGCATCTCTGTTTCCTCCCTTATTTCTGATTTCCTTCATGCTGTTTTGCAGCATATTCAGCAACAACTTTTGTTGATTCGATCAAGCTTACGCATCCGGCAATTCCTTTTCCTGCAATGTCAAATGCTGTTCCGTGGTCTACAGAACTTCTGATGAATGGAAGTCCGAATGTTAATGTTACTGATTTTTCAAAATCAAGTGTCTTGCATGCAATGTGTCCCTGATCATGGTAGAGGGAAAGGATTGCATCATATTTTCCTGATTTTCCAATGTGGAATACTGAGTCTGCCGGGCATGGACCAACGGCATTGATTCCTTTTGCTTTTGCAGCTTCTACTGCAGGTCCGATGTCAGTAAGTTCTTCTGTTCCAAATAATCCGTTATCTCCGTTGTGTGGATTTAATCCTGCAACTGCGATCAATGGATTTTCAATTCCTACTTTACGAAGTTCTTTGTCAATATTTGAAATGTACTCAAGTACTACATCTTTGCTTGCGTAGTGACACGCATCCACCAATGACATGTGGCGGCTTACAAAGAATACTCTCAACTTATGACAAGAGAACATTGTCAGTGCATATGGAGAATTTGTTACGTTCTGATAAATCTCTGTATGTCCTGGTTCTTTTACGCCGATCAGTTTGATTGCTCCTTTGTGAATTGGAGAAGTAGATACTGCATCAATCTTCTTTGCCATTCCAAGTTCAATGGATTTCATGATCCAGTCAATTGCCATCTGTCCGGCTAATGCCTGTTCTTTTCCCCATTCGATGGAGTCAACGTCGTAATCTCCTGTTTCCAGAATATCAACAGTTCCAAATTCGTATTTTGCTTCTTCTGGATCGTTGATCTTATTGTATTTCAGTTCTTTGCCAAGAATCTTTGCTGCACGTTCCATAATGGCCTGACTTCCAATTACGAATGGTCTACAACATGCATGAATTTCTTCTGACAGCATTGTTCCTACTACAATCTCTGGTCCGATACCTGCTGGGTCTCCCATTGTAATCGCAGTTATCGGTTTATACATTTCTCCCATTTTCTCTCCTCACTTTCGATTTATTTGTGTTTTCTTTCGTTTTATCTCTTTACACTTGTATTTTACTTTCGTTTCTTTCGTTTTTCAATAGTAAAATGCTTTCATTTTGTAAGTTCAGCACAAATTAACACTTCGGATTATCGTTTTTTGTGCATTTTGTTTTCATTTTTCGCCCTTTTTCTTTCGTTTGCTTTCGTTAATATTTTCACTTTATGTCCCATCCGATGTTTTCTACCTATAATCATAAAAAAAGCTTCTGCAGAAATCAATCACAATCAATTTCTACAAAAGCTTTTCTCATAATCATACTATAGTGTTATTTCATTTTTTCCAATCTTAATCTTATTCTCTTTCAGCAAT
>CAZPZR010000096.1:0-5175 GCA_964591105.1 uncultured Lachnospiraceae bacterium
ATATCAAATTCGTGTCATAATGTAAAAAAGTTTAATGAATTTTAATTGGAGGTAATTTTATGGAACTTTCACAAGAATTATATCACAACGAACTAGATAATAGTGAATCTGAATTTCTTCATCGTTCACCATCTATCGAATATTCTTTTTATAATGCTGTGAAATCCGGCGATATGGAGACTGTAGTACAGAATTGTGACAAAGATGCTTTTATAAACTTGGACGGGACAGGAGTTTTATCACGCAATCCTATCACAAATATCAAATATCACTTTGTAGTAACTACCGCTATGATCACTCGTTATTGTATTGAAGGAGGGCTTGAGCCAGAGCAGGCATATCGTCTCAGCGATTTTTACATCTTAAAGATGGATTCTTGCACCACTGTTCGCCAAGTAGCGGATCTTCATCATACAATGGCAAAAGATTTTACTGGAAAAATGATTTTACAGAAGAAAAGTTCTATTCTTTCTAAACCAGTAATGCAGTGTATTGATTACATTTATTCACACATTAAAGAACGAATTACGATTCAGGATCTTGCAGAATACACAGGAATGTCATCTAACTATCTTTCTCGTGTATTCAAACAAAATCTCGGAGTATCAATCAGTGACTACATTCGTCAGCTGAAAATTGAGAAAGCTACACACCTTTTAAAATATTCAGATACTCCTATCATCGATATTGCAAATTATTTTTCCTTTTCTTCTCAAAGTCATTTTATTCAAACCTTTGAGAATTTTATTGGAATGACACCAAAAAAATATCGCGATAAGTATTATAAATCTATGTGGTAAATATTTTTTCTATTAAAAAACCAGAATCGTGCAGTAACTTTTACTACACGATTCTGGTTTTCATTTAACTTATACAAATTCGAGATATATCTGATGTTTTTCATCTAGTGATAACTTTTCAATATTTTCCTTTGAAATCCATGCACTTCTTCTTCCGTCATGTTCCATAGGAACTTTATCACAAGTTGCTGTTTTTATTTGAATGTTTTCCACATTTTTCTTTTGTTTATTCACAATATGAACATCAAATTTTCTATCAGCAAACTCTAAACTTAATGTAGCTTTTCCCTCTTCATCATACTGTTCTGGCATCAATGAAGGAGTTATTACTAAATTTCCACACTGTCCTTTCACACCAAATACTTCTGTAATCATTGTAAGCATATACCAACTTGCTGCACCTGTTAAGTATGCATAGAGTCCTCGTCCATCATTGTCAAAGTACTCTGGTATTCCAGGATACATCATACTTCTTTCGAAATCCATTGATGAATCCAACAGTGCCTGTAGAACCTTATGTCCTTCTTTTGCATATCCTCTTTTATAGAGTGCGTTTGCATACATTACTGCCATATGTGAAAATACTGCACCATTTTCTTTTTCTCCATATGCAAATCCAAACATTCGTCCAAGATCAAACTTTTCTTCCTCAAAGTTAGTATTCAGTCGATATCCTCCTGCTTTTTTCTCAAACAAATATTGATCAGCAGATTTACATATTGCCTCTATCTGTTCTTTCTTCGCAGTTCCGCTCATAATTGCAAACACTTGACCTGTTAACATCATGCGCACATGATCTTCTACTTTTCCTTCTACCTTTTGCTTGTGGTTATCATAATATCCATTAAACCAACCATTTTCTCCATCTTGGATCCATTCATTTAATCGAATATTTTCCATTAGCCACTCTGATTTTTCTTCTAGATTTTTAATCAACTGTTCCAAGCAAATTGATATTGTAGCACCACTCACATTATGTGCACACTGTTCTGTATAATTTTGAAGCAATTCTCTTTTCTTTTCTGCATCATCATATACTTCTCGTCCTGGTGTTAATAATAGTTCTAATTCCTTTGCAATTTCAATTTCGTGGATTCCACTAACCTTTTCTAATTCCTTGAGACTCTCTGCAATATCCTTCAAATTTCCTGCATATGCACAAGTAAATGCAACACTTTCTCCGTGTTCCCACGCCATATCCAGTGCATCATTCCAATCTGCTCCATGTAAGCGCATCTGATTATGTTCTCCAACATCATAAAATGCACACAAATTCTGCAAAAGAATATGTTCTAACATCGTCCCATAATAAATTTCGCCTTGTTCTGTCTTCTGACATTTTCCATATTCTGCACTCCACTGCGTATCATGCGCAGTTCCTCTTTTGGACTGTAAGTCTTTAAAATATGGAATTTTTTCAAACAGGACTTCCATATCTCCTGTCTGATCCATATATAATTTTGTCGTTACAAATGGCCAAAATGCATGATCCATCCACACACGTGTAATATTATTTCTATCTGCAATAAATTCTCCCTGTGCATTTCCAATAATCGTAGCATTCGTTCCATCCATTCGTACACCGCCATAATTATCTACGATCATCTGGCGTACTCCAGATGGATTCATGATCAGGAGTGCCAAACAATCCTGCCATAAATCTCTCCATCCACGTCCTCCTTTTCCATAATCGTGATATGGAAGGAAAGAACATCCATAAATCCTTCTGAGAATTGGCTGGAAACAGATCCACTTCAAATAGTTATCCACATCCAAATTTCCTGTTTCAAAGCCAACATTCACTTTTTCTTTCCAATGCTCTTTGACTTTTTCTAATTCTGAGAGAACTTGCTCTTTTGTATGATAAGCTCCAGCAACTTCTTGAATTTTCTCTTTTTCCTCTGTCACACCAGTAAGTACAACATAAGCAATTGTCTCACCCTTCTGTAATTTCACAGATTCAAATACCAATCCGCCAAGTGCTTCTTTTCCTTCTATTTTTTTTCCTGCACCAACTCCTTGTTTGTCTGTTCGTACTGCTTCTGGTGCCAAGAAAGATCCGCCTGTTCCTATGAACATTTCTACCGTTGGAAATAACGCTTTCGGTGCTGCTCCATCTGCAGTTGATCCACAAACAAAGTATGTTGTATTATTTCTTTGGTGTCCACGCTCATCAAAAGACAGTACCGGAGTAACTTCTACTCCATAATCTGTTGTTTCAATCCGATGTAACAGAGATGTTACATGGCGATGATCACGAAGATTATCTGCACTTCTTCCATATATCGGAATTGCTGCAATTGGTGTGATTTCTAATTCTTCATCTGAAATGTTTTTCACTTCCATCAGATGAACTTCTGCAATACCATCCAAAGTAACAAAAGATGTGATTTCAGAACGAAGTCCATATTTTTTTGAAGTTCTTTGGATTTTTTGCCACATAAATCCTGCTTCTAATACACTTTCGTCCTGATCTTCTGTGTATTTTTGATATTCCTGCTCTGCTGACATCCCACATGCAGACCAATATCCTTTTCCTTTTATACGACACCAAAAATTTCTTGTATTTCGATTGTTATGCAAATTTTCAATGCTCACTGGTTCCAATAAGAAGTGATTTTGATCTGTTTTGCTATCGCCTCCCAGTGTTGGAGTGATACTTGTTTTTAATCCTTTTTCTCCTGCCAGTGGCATATATAATCCACTATAATTTTCAGGATTTTGAATGATAAATGTTCCGTCTCTATCTTGAAATTTTATCTGTTTCATCACAATTCCTCTTTCATTGCTATGACATGAATAACACAATCTCTGTCTGTTCTGTCAACTTATTCTGTGGAATATAATTTCCTTCCATTGTTTCTCCGTTAACAATCAACTGCTTACATCCAGATTCTACTTTTCCAGGATTTTCTACAACAATGTGTAAATGACAGCCACGGAAATCTTTTTCTATTTCAAATTTTTCCCATTCTTCTGGTATAGATGGATTAATGCAAAGTCCATAGAAATCTGGGCGCATTCCCAAAATTCCTTCTACACATCCAACCATTACCGTAGATGCAGTACCTGTCAGCCAATGTACATGTGAACGACCAAAGTTTGGACTTGCCTTTCCTTCTGTAAATTGTCCATAGCAATATGGCTCTAATTTTCGAATTTCTGCTCTGTCATTTTGTGCTGCTGGTGCGTTCTCCATGAAATACTGGAATGCTCTGTTTCCATGTCCTCTTAAAGCTTCTGCAAGAATAATCCATCCCTGAGACTGTGAAAAAATACCTGCATTTTCCTTAGTTCCCGCATTATAAATTACTGCCAGTGCCCCATCAAATGCATGTGCATGATATGGTGGATCCATCAAAATAGCACCATACTCTGTGTTCAATCGATCATATACATTTTGAAGTGCCAGGTCAGCCTGTTCGTCACTCGCTAATCCACTGATTACAGACCAGCTCTGAGGGTTTAACCACATATTTGCTTCTGGATCTGTTCGTTTTCCAATCACTTCTCCCGCCTCTGTAAATCCGCGAATAAAACGATCTTCATTCCAACACAATTCTTGAATTAATTTTTCAAGTTTTTCCTGATTTTCATTCAAATATTCGATATATTCCTGGTCATTTTTATATGCAGCAAATTCTCTTAAAATTGTCATTGCATAATAAAACTGTAGTGCCACAAATGTAGACTCTCCATCTTTACCAAGTCTGAGACAATCATTCCAGTCCGCATACAATCCTGCTGGCATTCCATGTTTTCCTAAGTGATTCATAGAAAAATCAATCGCACGTTTCAGATGCTCATATACCGTTCCTTCGTCCTTATTTGCAAATGGAATAACTTCATCAATAAATTCTACATTTCCTGTTTCTGAAATGTATTTATATACTGTTGGGAACAGCCATAATGCATCATCTGCACGATATGCAGGATGCCCTGTTTCTTTTACATAAGATGCATCATCTGGTGTATCTTCATGTCCTGGATTGTGTGTGAATTTTACAAGTGGAAGTCCACCTCCATTGTCCACCTGTGCAGAAAGCATAAATCTAATTTTCTCAACTGCCATCTCCGGTGCCAGATGAATCACACCCTGAATATCTTGTACAGTATCTCGATATCCATAACCGTTGCGCAGACCACAATATGTAAATGAAGCCGCACGTGACCAAATAAATGTCATAAAACAGTTATATGCATTCCAAGTATTAATCATTGTATTAAACTCTTCGCTAGGTGTCTTTATTTGAAAATGAGATAACTGTCCATGCCAATATGCAATCAGCTCTTCCATTTCTTTCTGGCATACAGTTGAACAATCCTCGTAATGTTTTACGATGGTTTCAGCCTCACTGTCATATTTCATTCCAAC
>CAZPZR010000097.1:0-5051 GCA_964591105.1 uncultured Lachnospiraceae bacterium
CTACACAAAAGAAGTGGAAGGCATTAAAGAAGCTGGACTTTTCAAAGGAGAAGCTCCATTCGTATCTCCACAGGGATCAAAAGTTATCATGGAAGATGGAAGAGAACTTCTTTGCATGTGTGCAAACAACTACTTAGGACTTGGTAACAACCAGAGATTGATCGATGCAGCAAAGAAAACATATGATGATAAAGGATACGGAGTAGCATCTGTACGTTTCATCTGTGGTACACAGGACATTCACAAACAGTTAGAAAAGAAAATTTCTGATTTCCTTGGAATGGATGATACAATTCTTTACTCTTCTTGCTTTGATGCAAATGGTGGATTGTTTGAAACACTTTTAACAGCAGAAGATGCAGTAATCAGTGATGAATTGAACCATGCTTCTATCATCGATGGTGTACGTCTTTGTAAAGCAAAACGTTTCCGTTACAAAAACAACAACATGGAAGACCTTGAAGCAAAATTAAAAGAAGCTGATGAAGCTGGCGCAAGAGTAAAATTAATTGCAACAGATGGTGTATTCTCAATGGATGGAATCATCTGTAACTTAAAGGGTGTATGTGATCTTGCAGATAAATACAACGCACTTGTTATGGTTGACGATAGCCATGCAGTAGGTTTCGTTGGAGCTCACGGACGTGGAACAGCAGAACACTGCGGAGTTGAAGGACGTGTAGACATCATCACAGGTACATTAGGAAAAGCTCTTGGTGGAGCATCAGGCGGATACACATCTGCTCGTAAGGAAATCGTAGACCTTCTTCGTCAGAGAAGCCGTCCATACCTTTTCTCTAACTCATTAGCTCCAGCAATTGCAGGTGCATCTATTGAATTGTTCAATATGTTAGAAGAAAGTACAGAACTTCGTGATCACTTAGAAGAAGTTACAGCTTACTACCGTAAAGCACTTGTAGATAATGGATTTGACATTATCCCAGGAACACATCCATGTGTACCAGTAATGCTTTACGATGAAAAGACAGCAGCAGAATTTGCAAAACGCATGATGGAAAAAGGTGTGTATGTAGTTGCATTCTCTTACCCAGTAGTACCAAAGGGAAAAGCAAGAATCCGTACACAGGTATGCGCAAGCCATACAAAAGAAGATATCGATTTCATCATGAAGTGCTTCATTGAAGTAAGAGAAGAAATGGGATTGAATAAATAATTTAATTTAGGACGTAGCCTTTTTGAAAAAGGCTACGTCCTAAATTGCAAAATGTGGTGTACCTAAATGCAAAAAGCCCTGTACCAAAATGAGAAGGGAATGATTAATTGCCAATCAGAAGACGTCAAAAAAGTAGTAGTGGCTACTATCATGTGATTGTAAAAGGTATCAATAAAGAGAAGATCTTTAACCAGCAAAGAGAAAAGATTCAATTTAAATCAATTATTCTAAAACAATTACCTAAATTTCAAATAGGAATCTATAGCTATTGTATTATGTCTAATCATGCTCACTTTATAATCTGGGCAGAACTCAGCGATTTATCAAGATTTATGTCGATGATTTTAGCAGAATATGCGTCATACTATAACTTTAAACATAATAGAAATGGACACGTTTTTCAAAATCGATTTGTTAGCGAATGCATAGAAGATGAAGGATATTTTTGGTCGTGCTTAAGATATATTCATTTGAATCCCGTGAAAGCACAGATGGTGAAAAGGCCAGAATTGTACAAGTATAGCAGTATGGGAGAATATGTTTTTCATACTCCGATTATGATACATGAAAATGCATTTGAAGTATTAAAAATGAGATTTCCGACCGATAATGAATTTGTAGAGTATCATCATGCAAAGCAAATGGAAGTGTTTCGCGATATAAAAGAGGAAGTGAATTTGCAGCAAGAAGAAACTGCATATTATCTTGCAGAAGAACTACAAAAAATGAAAAAGCTCCCGTTAGTGTGCCAAATTGTGGAAGAAAAAAATCATCGAGAAGAGTATGTTAAGGTATTAATGAAAAAGCTGAAAATATCGAAGACAAAAGCAACAAAATTGTGTCTTAAGATAAAAAATAGGATCGAGAATGAATAAAGGTACAGGGCAATTTGCATTTAGGTACACCACATTTTACAATTTAGGACGTAGTCTTTTTAAACTTTACTACGTCCTAAATTGGTGGTATAGTGGTAGCTGCACGAAAAAGTGATGATTGAAAAGGAGAGTTACATGAACGAAACAACCAAAAATAATAAGAAGAAACTTGTAATCGCAGCGCTTGCGCTTTGCTTGCTCATTGGAGTAATGCTGTTGATATACAATGCTACAAAGAAGCAGCCAACCGCTGGCGAGAAGCAAATCGTAGTTGAAGTAATCCACGGAGACGAAACCACAAAAGAATTCGAAATTTCCACTACGCAGGAATACCTCGGGGATGTCCTGAAGGACGAAGCTATCGTAGAAGGGGAAGACGGAGATTACGGTCTTTTCATAACAGTAGCAGACGGCGAGGAAGCAGACGCAGCGAATGAAGAGTGGTGGTGCCTTACAAAAGAAAATCAGATGTTGGAAACATCTGCAGATCAGACTGTTGTGGAAGATGGCGGACACTATGAACTTACATTGACAGTAGGCTATTAGGAATTAGAAACTATGAATTCAAACAAAAGTAAGACCTTAGAATTAGTGTGGATGGCGCTGTTAAGCGCCATCTTATTATTGGGACAAATTGGCATGTCAGCACTTCCAAATGTGGAAATCGTGACACCACTTATCATCATATACACTTTAATGTTTCGAAAGAAAGTTTTTTATATCATTTATACATTTGTATTTGCGGAAGGGCTTTTGTATGGTTTTGGCATTTGGTGGGTGAACTACCTGTATGTTTGGGCAATTTTGGCGCTGATTGTACTGCTGTTTCGTGAGGAACAGTCCATTTTCCTGTGGGCCATTCTGGCAGGTGCATTTGGCTTGCTTTTTGGCTTGCTGTGCTCGATTCCGTATTTTGTTACTGCAGGGATTGGCGGAGGATTTGCATACTGGACAGCGGGGATTCCATTTGACATCACCCACTGTATTGGAAATGTTGTAACGACAGCAATCATATTTAAGCCGGTATACACAATCCTGAATAAAATTCGAAAAAGTATATAGTGTGTACGTTACTTGTGTATTTTGTATAAAGTGAGATATAATACTAGAATAGATTTGAGCAGGAGGAAGAAATCATGGAACGAAGAAATGCATGGACCACATATGGGGAAGAATCTCGCAAAGAATTGGAACGCATCAATGATGCTTATAAAAAATGTTTGGATGAAGGTAAGACTGAGCGTGAGTGTGTAGAAGTAACGAAACGAATTGCCGAAGCACATGGATATGTGGATTTTGAGACGATTCGCAATCACAAAGAAAAGCTTACAGGCGGAGAAAAAATATATGCAACTTATATGGATAAAAGTATCGTTCTTTTCCATATGGGGACACAGCCATTAGAACAAGGAATGAATATTCTAGGGGCACATATCGATTCGCCAAGAATTGATGTGAAGCAGAATCCATTATATGAAAATGAAGAGTTGGCGTATTTGGATACACACTACTATGGTGGCATTAAGAAATATCAGTGGGTAACAGTTCCACTGGCTATCCACGGTGTAATCGTGAAAACAGATGGAACAAAAGTATTTGTTAACATCGGAGAAAAAGAAGAAGATCCCGTATTTGTAATTACAGACTTGTTGATTCACCTGGCATCTCAGCAAATGGAGAAAAAGGCTAATGCTGTGATTGAAGGGGAAAAATTAGACCTTCTGATTGGCAGCAGACCATTGACAAAAGCAGAAGGACTGAGTGAGGACGAAAAAAGCGCTGTAAAAGCGAACATTCTCAAATTATTGAAGGAATCTTATGACGTGGAAGAAGAAGATTTCCTTTCTGCAGAATTGGAAATTGTACCATCCGGAAAGGCGAGAGACCTTGGATTGGATCGAAGCATGATCATGGGATATGGACAGGACGACAGGGTGTGTGCATTTACCTCACTATTTGCTATGTTGGATGTAGAAGAAACAGAAAAAACGTCTTGCTGTATTTTAGTAGATAAAGAAGAAATCGGAAGCGTGGGAGCAACAGGAATGCATTCTAGATTTTTTGAAAATTTAGTAGCAGAGCTGGTGGCACTTACTGATGGGGAATCCGAACTGAAAACAAGACGTGCACTTCAGAATTCTAAAATGCTTTCTTCCGATGTAAGTGCAGCTTATGATCCAATGTATGCAGAAGTTTTTGAAAAACGCAGTGCAGCATTTTTCGGAAAAGGACTTGTATTTAACAAATTTGGCGGCAGCCGTGGAAAGAGCGGTTCCAATGATGCAAATGCAGAGTACATTGCAGAGATTCGCCGTGCGATGAATCAGCATGATGTTTCTTACCAGTTCTCTGAAATGGGAAAAGTTGATGCAGGTGGCGGCGGGACAATCGCGTACATCATGGCAAACTACGGAATGGAAGTTATCGACAGTGGTGTAGCGGTGCTTAGCATGCATGCACCATGGGAAGTTACAAGCAAGGCTGATGTATACGAGGCCTACAAAGGATATAAGGCATTTTTGAAAGAAATGTAGAACAAAAAAGAGCGGACAATCTCCGAAACTGGAAATAATCTCGAAAACAGTAGGGTTTATGGGGCAAAATGCTTGACGAATATAGGCAAAACCAGTAAAATAGATTGGACGACTTAGAAAAATATTTTAGGAGGTCATTTAAAATGGCAAAATGGGTTTATATGTTCAGCGAGGGTGACGCTAGCATGCGTAACACTCTTGGGGGAAAAGGTGCTAACCTCGCAGAAATGACAAAATTAGGTCTTCCAGTACCACAGGGATTCACAATCACAACGGATGCCTGCACACAGTACTACGAAGATGGACGTACAATCAACGACGAGATTCAGGCACAGATCAACGATGCAATCGTGAAGATGGAAGAAATCACAGGAAAGAAATTCGGTGATTTAGAAAATCCACTTCTCGTATCTGTTCGTTCAGGTGCTAGAGCTTCTATGCCAGGTATGATGGATACAATCCTTAACC
>CAZPZR010000098.1:0-4931 GCA_964591105.1 uncultured Lachnospiraceae bacterium
GATGAGAAGTTCTGTGACAAGATGAAAGACGCAATCCTTTTCAAAAACCTGGATCACAAATATCTTACATTGAAAGATTGCGTAGAAGCAAACGGTGGAGAAGTAGTTGAGCCAAATGAGAAAAAGGATGAAAATCCAGATGATAACAATGTAGAAGAAATTAAAACAACAATCTTCTATGTAACAGATGAAGTTCAGCAGAGCCAGTACATCAATATGTTCCGCAACCAGGAACAGGATGCAGTGATTATGAATCATAATATCGATTCTGCATTTATCACACAGTTAGAGCAGAAGAATCCATTTGTTCGCTTCCAGAGAATTGATGCAGATGTTACAGAACATGTGAAAGAAGAAATCGCAGAAGAAGAAAAAGAAGCATTCAAGGTTACAACAGATAGCTTGATTGAAATCTTCCGCAAAGAACTTGGAAATGATAAATTGGATGTGAAGATTGAAAAATTGAAAGATGAAAGCGTAGCTTCTATGATGACTCTTTCTGAACAGAATCGCCGTATGCAGGAAATGATGAAAATGTATGGCATGGGCGGCATGGGAATGGACTTTGGCGGAGAGACAACATTGATTCTCAATGCAAATCATCCATTGGTACAGTATGTAGTGGATCATAAAGAAGGTGAAACAGTATCTGTAATCTGCAAACAGCTTTACGATCTTGCAATGCTTGCACATAAACCATTGAATCCAGAAGAAATGACAGCATTTGTACAGAGAAGTAATGAAATTATGATGTTACTTACAAAATAAGACGAATAGCAAAAATCTCGCGGTCAGTCCGCGAGATTTTTCTATATGGATAAGTGATTAAAAGCTACATTCCCAATTCCCATTCAATTCCCTGCTTGGAAAAGAAAGATGTTACATATTCATCCCATCCCTTTTCAATGCTCTTGTCTAAGGTGAAGAGCTTCAGAGATGTTCCGGTAACACATTGAAGGTTAGTTCCGTCATATTTGATATTCAGATAGAGACCCTGAATATCTTCTGGGCGAAAATCGTCAAGATTTAATTGCGAAAGAAATGTTTGAATTTCTTTTTGCGAAAGGGAAAGAATAAACTTAAAACTTAACGGTGTACGTTTTCCCTTGATAATGCTGAAACAAAAATCACGAGTATCCTTCCAGTAAGAGTAGGTAGAATCAGGTACCTCTTCGTAAAAATCCTTTTGAATATATCCGTCAATCGTAAATTTGTTAAAGGTTGTAATCTCGCCTTCAATGAAAGAAAATTCATCAAACGTTGGTTTGAGAAGAAGGTGAGACATGCAGTTTTTTGCTTTTAAATTAAGTATGATCATAGTGGTTCTCCTTTGGTGGTATTATAACATAAAATGTGTCACAAGTTTGACTTTTTATATAGAAACTATTAAAATTAAATATGTGTGCGCAAATGCACGAGAAAGCGAGTGACGATAAGATGATTCGATTAAATAAATATCTCAGCGAAGCGGGTGTATGCTCTCGTCGTGAAGCTGATAAACTGATTGAAAGCGGCCGTGTAACGGTAGATGGAAAACGTGCAGTTCCTGGAATGCAAGTGGAAGATGGCCAAGTAGTAAAAGTGGGAAAGAAAGTTGTCAAAAGCCAGAATGAAAAAGTGGTGTTGGCATTTTATAAACCAGTTGGCGTGGAATGCACAGAAGATAAAAGGGTAAAGAATAATATTGTAAAGTTTTTGAACTATCCGGTGCGTGTCACTTATGCGGGGCGTTTGGACAAGGACTCTGAAGGTTTGATGATCATGACCAATGATGGGGATCTTATCAATCAGATGATGCGAGCAAGATACCAGCATGAGAAAGAATATAAGGTCACAGTGCATAAGCCGATTACGGATGAATTTTTAGAGCAGATGGCGCGTGGCGTGCATATCAAAGACGAAGAAAAAGGACTTGATGCAGTGACAAGACCTTGTCAAGTAAAGCGAATTGGAAAGTATACATTTTCGATTGTGCTGACGCAGGGGCTGAACAGACAGATTCGCCGTATGTGTGAAGCACTTGGCTACAAGGTAACGAAATTATTGCGTGTAAGGATTATGAATATTGAACTTGGCAGTTTGAAAGTTGGAACTGCAAGGAAACTAACAAAACAGGAATTAGAGGTATTATATGAACAGACAGGAACGAATGCTGGAACTGGTAGAACAGCTAAATAAAGCAAGTAAGGCATATTATCAGGATGCAGAAGAAATCATGAGCAACTATGAGTATGATAAGCTTTATGATGAACTTGCTACACTGGAAGAGGAGCTTGGAATTACACTTTCTAACAGTCCGACTGTAAATGTAGGATATGAAGTATTAAGCGAACTTCCAAAGGAACGTCATGAGAGTCCGATGCTGTCTCTGGATAAGACGAAAAATGTGGAAGAATTGAAAGCGTTTGTGGGAAACCAGAAAGCAGTGATGTCCTGGAAAATGGATGGACTTACCATTGTACTGACGTATCGTGGAGGAGAACTCTATAAAGCAGTTACTCGTGGAAATGGTGAAGTAGGGGAAGTTATCACGAATAATGCAAAGGTATTTAAAAATATTCCTTTGAAAATACAGTTTACAGGAGAGTTGGTGCTTCGTGGAGAAGCAGTTATCAGCTATTCTGATTTTGAAAAAATCAATGCGAAGATTGAAGATGTGGAAGCAAAGTATAAAAACCCAAGAAATCTTTGCAGCGGTTCTGTTCGTCAGTTGAATAATCAAATTACAGCAGAGAGAAATGTATGTTTCTATGCATTTTCACTGGTAAGTGCGGAAGGTGTAGACTTTGAAAATTCCAGAGCAGTGCAGATGGATTGGATGAAAGAACAGGGGTTTGAAGTTGTAGAACATTATAGCGTAACAAGAGAAAATGTGGAAGACCAAGTTATTAAATTTTCAGAAAAAATTGCGGAGAACGATTTTCCATCGGATGGTCTTGTGTTAGTATATGATGATATAGAGTATGGGCGATCTTTAGGAAGAACTTCAAAGTTCCCACGAGATTCCTATGCATTTAAGTGGGCAGATGAAATTCGACAGACAAAATTATTGGAGATTGAATGGAGCCCATCAAGAACCGGTCTGATTAATCCGGTTGCAATTTTTGAACCTGTAGAATTAGAGGGAACAACAGTGAGCCGCGCAAGTGTCCATAATATTAGTATTATGGAAGAATTGGAACTTGGAATTGGTGATGAGATAGAAGTATATAAAGCCAATATGATTATTCCACAGATTGCAGAAAATCTTACAAGAAGTGGTGTGAGCCAGATTCCAGAGGTCTGTCCAGTGTGCGGCGGAGCAACAGAAGTGCGACAAGTAAGTAATGCAAAAGCGTTGTACTGCTTGAATCCAGAATGTCAGGCAAAACATGTGAAGTCCTTTGCTTTATTTGTGAGCCGAGATGCACTCAATATCGAAGGTCTGTCAGAATCAACACTTGAGAAATTTATTTCCAAAGGATTTATCAAGGACTTTGTAGATATTTATCACTTGGACAGATATGAAGAAGATATCAAATCCATGGAAGGATTTGGGGAAAAGTCTTATAACAAATTGATTGCAAGTGTGGAAAAGTCAAGAACTACCACATTGCCAAAGGTAATCTATGCATTAGGAATCGCAGGAATTGGTCTTGCGAATGCAAAAGTAATTTGCAAAGAATTCCAGAATGATATTCAGAAAATTCAAAATCTTACGATGGAAGAATTGAATGAAGTACAGGGAATCGGGCAGGTGCTTGCAACAGCATTTACCGAATATTTTGCAGATGAAAAACATGTGGAAAATCTTGAAAAATTACTGAAGGAACTGGTGATTCCAGAGGAAAAAGAAGAAACGGGAGCGCAAATATTTGCCGGAGTAAACTTTGTAATTACCGGAAGCGTGAACCATTTTGCAAATCGTAATGCAGTGAAAGATAAGATTGAAAGTCTTGGAGGAAAAGTAACAGGATCTGTTACGTCCAAAACCAATTATCTGATCAACAATGATGTGACTTCTACATCATCCAAGAACAAAAAGGCCAACGAATTAGGAGTGCCAATTATTTCAGAAGAACAATTTTTGGAAATGATTGGACAAAGCTAGAACGGTAGAAAGAGGGAACAAGATGTCAGAATTTGATTTTAGAGAAGTTGATACTGAGATGGAAGACGAACACGAAATTGAAAAAGTGGATGATTCTCAGATTGAAATTGAGGAAACGGATAAAGACGACGATGATGATTTTGAAAAAATCTGTTTTGTCTGCAGACGTCCGGAAAGCGTAACAGGGAAAATGATTGACCTGCCAAACAATATTTCTGTATGTAACGAATGTATGCAAAGAAGTTTTGATATGGTAAATAATACGCCATTTGATTATAGTCAGTTTAACATTCCAGGTGTGCAGTTTATGAATCTTTCTGATTTAGAACAGAGCATTCCGAAAAAGCAGAAACTGAAAAAGAAAAAAGAAGGGGAGGAAAGACAGCCTCTCGTAGATATTAGAAATCTTCCTGCACCACACAAAATTAAAGCGCAGCTGGATGAGTATGTAGTGGGACAGGAATATGCGAAAAAGGCAATTTCCGTTGCAGTTTATAATCACTACAAACGTGTAGCGACAGACACGATGGATGATATTGAAATTGAAAAATCCAACATGCTGATGATTGGACCTACAGGTTCTGGAAAAACATATCTTGTAAAGACATTAGCAAGAATTTTGGATGTACCACTTGCAATTACAGATGCAACATCTTTGACAGAAGCGGGGTATATTGGAGACGATATCGAAAGTGTAGTTTCTAAGCTCCTTGCGGCAGCAGATAATGATGTGGAAAAAGCAGAGCAGGGAATCATTTTCATCGACGAAATTGATAAAATTGCGAAAAAGAAGAATACAAGCCAGAGAGATGTAAGTGGTGAGTCTGTACAGCAGGGAATG
>CAZPZR010000099.1:0-4688 GCA_964591105.1 uncultured Lachnospiraceae bacterium
TCTTCTGCACTTCCAGCAATCTGCGGACGTGTATGTCCACAGGAATCTCAGTGTGAGAGCAAGTGTATCCGTGGATTGAAGGGTGATGCAATTTCTATTGGAAAATTAGAGAGATTCGTTGCAGACTACGCACTGGAGAATAATATTAAGCCTGCAAAAGCAGAGAAGATGAACGGGCATAAAGTTGCGGTCATTGGTTCTGGACCATCTGGTCTTACTTGTGCAGGAGACCTTGCAAAATTAGGATACGAAGTAACTGTATTTGAAGCATTGCATGAATTAGGTGGAGTACTTGTATACGGAATTCCAGAGTTCCGTCTTCCAAAAGAAAAAGTAGTAAAGAAAGAAATCGAAAAAGTAAAAGAATTAGGTGTTAAATTCGAGACAAACGTTGTAATTGGTAAATCTACAACGATTGATCAGTTAATGGAAGAGGAAGAATTCGAAGCAGTATTCATTGGTTCCGGTGCAGGACTTCCAATGTTCATGGGAATCCCTGGAGAAACAGCGAATGGCGTATTCTCAGCAAATGAATACCTGACAAGAAGCAATTTGATGAAAGCATTTGATGATTCATACGATACACCAATTGCAGCTGGTAAGAAAGTTGCAGTAATCGGTGGTGGTAACGTAGCAATGGATGCTGCAAGAACGGCACTTCGTCTGGGAGCAGAAGTACATATTGTATATCGTCGTAGTGAAGCAGAACTTCCAGCACGAGTAGAAGAAGTTCACCATGCAAAAGAAGAAGGTGTAATCTTTGATCTCCTTACAAATCCAAAAGAAATCCTTGTGGATGACAATGGATGGGTAAAAGGAATGAAAGTAATCAAGATGGAACTGGGAGAACCAGATGCTTCTGGACGTAGAAGACCGGTGGAAATTCCAGGTTCTGAATTTGAGATGGAATTGGATACAGTTATCATGTCTCTTGGAACTTCTCCAAACCCATTGATTGCATCTACAACAAAGGGATTGGAAACAAATAAGAGAAGATGTATTGTTGCAGAAGAAGAAAATGGTCAGACATCAAAAGCTGCTGTATTTGCAGGTGGAGATGCTGTAACAGGTGCAGCAACAGTAATCCTTGCTATGGGAGCTGGAAAAGCTGGAGCAAAAGGAATTCACGAATATTTGTCTCAGAAATAAAAGTTTTTTGGAAAGAAGTGTCATGTAGTGTGGCACTTCTTTTTGCTTTGTCTGAAATTTAATGATATGTAATAGTTTTGTAACATTATTTGACTATGCAGACAGAAGAATTTCAAGTATAATGTTCTTAAGAACAGCGAAAATACTAACAGAGAAAGGATAGAGGATTATGTGGAGTAGAGTAGAATTAAAAAGTCGCGCGAAGATCGCGTTTAAGAGAAACTATTGGAAATGTGTATTGGTTGCATTTGTGTTGATGTTGGTTACCGAAGGAATTTCTTCCGTTTCAAGTGGAGGAAATATTGCATCAGAGGTTGCAACTATTGGCAATTATACAGGTATGGACTCCTATGAAGATGAATATAGTGATGATTATTATGATGAGTACGATGATGAATACATGTATTATGATGATTCCGAAGACTTTGTAACAGAAACACTGGGAGGCTCAGGACTTATGGCCCTGGCTATGACAATCGGTATCGTAATAGTTCTGGTTTTAGTAGTTGTTGGAATTGTTTTAAAAGTATTCGTATTTAATCCAATCGAAATTGGTGGATGTAGATTCTTTATCGAGAACAGCTATGAAAAGGCATCCGCAGGAAAATTGGGATTTGCATTCAAAAAGGGAACTTATGGTAACGCAGTTTTAACATTGTTCTTGAGAAATCTGTATATTGCATTGTGGTCTCTGTTGCTGGTTGTACCAGGAATCGTTAAAAGTTACGAATATCGTCTGATTCCATATTTGCTTGCAGATGATCCAAAGATGCCAAGAGAGGATGCATTCCGTATCAGTAAAGAAATGATGAACGGACAGAAGATGGAAGCATTTATCTTAGATTTCTCTTTCATCGGATGGGCTCTTTTGTCTATGATTACATTTGGAATTGCTGGAATTTTCTGGGTAAATCCATACGTGCAGGCAACGAATGCTGAATTGTTCTTGAGCTTGAGAAATCAGTATTTCCAGGGACAAAACAATCAGAATGCAGAGCCACAGAACAATGATTTTTGGAGTGAAAGCTTCCAAAATCAGAATTCACAGAACGATGCTTTCTAGAATAGGATAGACTGAGAATATAAGGAGTATCGACAGCGTATGAAATTAGCGCTTATTACAGCATTTGGAGTTGGTGGGGCTACAATTTTTGGAGTATTGCTCGGATTCTTGTTTCAAAAGATTCCCCACCGATTCAACGATATTGTCCTAGGATATGCCGCCGGAGTTATGCTCGGGGCGGCGATTCTAGGACTTATTCTTCCTTCTCTGGAAGAAGGAAATGTATGGATGGCTTTGGCAGGAATACTGGTTGGTGCAATTTTTCTAAATTTAGCGGATAAAATCACACCACATCTACATCGAATCACGGGGATGGAGCAGGAGGCGCACGCCGATCGACAAAATCAACTGAATAAAGTGATGTTGTTCGTTATGGCGATTGCGATTCATAATCTTCCGGAAGGGATTGCAGCAGGCGTTGGTTTCGGTACAGAGAATATTGGAAATGCAGTAACGGTTGCACTGGGGATTGCCCTTCAGAATATTCCAGAAGGTATGGTTGTGGTATCGCCATTGTTGATTGCGGGAGTTCCTAAGATGCGTGTGTTCTTTATCGCGTGCTTTACGGGTGTGATTGAAATTGTGGGAACGATGATTGGGTTCGCTGCAGTGAATACAGCGGCGGCTATTTTGCCGTTTGCACTTGCCTTTGCCGGTGGAACCATGCTTTATGTAGTCAGTGACGAAATGATTCCGGAAACGCATAGCCATGGATATGAAAGACAGGCAACGTATGCGTTGATTTTGGGTTTTATGACAATGATTTGCATAGACCATTATTTGGGATAAAAACGATGGGAGAAATGATGGTAGAAGAAGTACGAGAAACATTACGAACCTTGGTAGATGACGAATATCGAACATTTAATAAATCTTTGATTCCGGGATACGATACCGCCAGGATGCTTGGGGTTCGTATTCCGAAACTTCGTGAGATTGCAAAAAAGATTGCGAAAGAACAGGGACGAGACTATTTGGCAGAGTTAGAAGAAAAAGAACTGCAAGGGGACATATACCACGAAGAACTTTTGCTACATGGATGTATCATTGGATATCTACAATGTGACATCGTCGAAAGAAAAGAATTACTGGCAAGATTTGTTCCGAATATTAAAAACTGGGCAGTCTGCGACAGCAGTTGTATGACGTATAAGTTCATGAAAAATGATCCGGAACAGTGGTTTGTGTATTTATTAAAATATGCGAACAGCGACCGCGTATATGACATTCGATTTGCTGTAGTATGTCTGTTGGATCATTTTATTACAGAAACTTACATTGATCGAGTTCTAGAAGTTTTGAAGCGTATTTCTGTGGATGCATACTATGTGCAGATGGCAGTTGCATGGGCAGTATCTGTGTGTTATGTGAAGTTTCCAGAAAAGACAGAGAAACTTTTGACAGAAAATTGTCTAGATGATTTTACACATAACAAAAGCATTCAAAAGATCCGAGAATCTTATCGGGTACCAAAGGAAGATCAAGAGCGATTGAATGCATGGAAAAGACCGAAAAAGAAAGAGAGTACATTATCATGAAGATAACGATTATTACTGTGGGAAAAATCAAGGAAAAATATTTGCGTGATGCAATTGCAGAGTATACGAAACGTCTGAGTAAGTACTGCAAACTTGAAATAATAGAAGTGGCAGATGAAAAAACGCCGGATCATGCAAGCGAAACTGTAGAAGATATGATTCGCGCGAAAGAAGCAGAACGTATTCTGAAGCATATCAAAGACGATGCTTACGTGATTACGCTGGAAATTAAGGGGAAAATGCTTACTTCAGAAGAATTAGCAGACAAGGTAGATACGCTTGGTATCCAAGGAGTCAGTCATATCGCATTTGTGATTGGAGGTTCCATCGGATTGGGGGAAGATGTGTTGAAGCGTTCGGATTATGCGCTGAGCTTCTCGAAGATGACGTTTCCACATCAGCTGATGCGTGTGATCTTGCTGGAGCAGATTTACCGAAGCTACCGAATCATTACGGGACAACCTTATCATAAGTAGTGGAAATTAGCAGGTGGGTTTGCAGTGAAATGTTAATGTTATACATGAGTCTCATAGAGACTGAAGAAGAAAAAATTAAATTTGAAAAAATATACGTCCAATATCGAAAACTGATGTACGTGTGTGCAAAAGAAATTTTGTGCTCAGATCATTTGGCAGAAGATGCAGTTCATGAGGCTTTTCTTAAAATTACAAAATACTTAGATAAAATTGAATTTCCATGTAACAAAACAAAACGCTTTGTCGTTATTGTAGTAGAGAGTGTTGCAAAGGATATATATCGAAAAGAGAAACGTCGAATGCACCTGGATTTAGAGGAAATAGAAATGAGTTATCATTTCCCAGTTATTGACGGAATTGAAGAAATGACAGATGTGGAAAAAGCAATTTTAAAATTACCGTTGACATATGCTACTAGTAGCAGCAATGCTTTGTACCAGCATCTCCATAGATGCATTTGCT
>CAZPZR010000100.1:0-4593 GCA_964591105.1 uncultured Lachnospiraceae bacterium
ATCAATTAAGGTCCGTGGAAACAGTAGGTATTACAGCAGGGGCATCCACGCCCAAGAAAATAATTGAGGAGGTTCAAAATAATGTCAGAATTAACTTTTGAACAAATGTTGGAGGAATCTTTTAAGACTATTAGAAATGGAGAGGTCGTAGATGGTACAGTCATCGATGTAAAACCAGATGAAATCATCTTGAATATAGGTTACAAAGCTGACGGTATCATTATGAGAAACGAATATACGAACGAATCTAACGCAGATTTGACAACTATGGTTTCTGTTGGCGACAAGATGACAGCAAAAGTCTTAAAAGTAAATGACGGCGAAGGTCAAGTGTTATTAACATACAAGAGACTTGCAGCTGAAAAAGGAAACGAAAGATTAAAAGAAGCTTTCGAAAACCACGAAGTATTAAAAGCTCCTGTAGTTCAGATTCTTGGCGGAGGACTTAGTGTTGTTGTTGAAGAAGCAAGAGTATTTATCCCAGCAAGCCTTGTGTCAGACACATATGAAAAAGATCTGAGCAAATACCAGGGACAGGAAATCGAATTCGTAATCAGCGAATTCAACCCAAGAAGAAATCGTGTAATCGGTGACAGAAGACAGTTACTCGTTGCAGAAAGAGCTGAAAAACAGAAAGAACTTTTTGCAAAACTTCAGGTTGGAGATGTTGTAGAAGGAACTGTTAAGAATGTAACAGACTTCGGCGCATTTATCGATCTTGGCGGAGTTGACGGATTACTTCACATTTCTGAAATGTCTTGGGGACGTGTTGAAAATCCTAAGAAAGTATTTAAGGTTGGCGAAACATTGAAAGTTCTTGTGAAAGATATCAATGAAACAAAGGTTGCATTAAGCCTTAAATTCCCTGAAACAAACCCATGGGCTAACGCTACTGAAACATATGCAGTTGGTTCAGTTGTAGAAGGAAAAGTTGCACGTATGACAGACTTTGGTGCATTTGTTGAACTTGCTCCTGGAGTAGATGCATTACTTCATGTATCTCAGATTTCAAGAGCACATGTTGAAAAACCATCAGATGTATTGGCAGTAGGTCAGACAATTACAGCGAAAGTTGTAGATCTTAACGAAGCTGACAAGAAGATCAGCTTAAGTATGAAGGCATTAGAGCCAGCAGCAGAAGAAACAGAAAGAGTGGAAGAAAGTGTTACTGAAGAGTAAGATTTATCATGAACTTCATAGATGTTTTTTATAGAGATAGAGACCCGCGGGTCTCTATCTTTTGTATGTTAAAAAAACGTCAAGCTGTACTACGATATATACAATCAAATCTTTCGGAATACTGGAAAAATCAGAAGATTTGATGTATAGTTATAAATAAGAGACCATAAAGGAAGGAAGGAAAAGGGTATGGCATTGTTAACATTTAAGGGTGGCGTACACCCGGATGACGGCAAGCGCCTGGCAAAGGACAAGGCAATTGTCGAATTAAAACCTGTAGGTGATTTGGTTTATCCAGTGTCTCAGCATATCGGTGCTCCAGCAAGTCCAATCGTGGCTGTAGGAGATCATGTGTTGAAAGGCCAGAAGATTGCAGAAGCCGGAGGATTTGTTTCTGCACCAATTTATGCTTCAGTATCTGGAACTGTTAAGGCAATCGAAGCACGTTTCAATCCAACAGGAGCAAAGGTGAACTGTATTGTTGTTGAAAATGATGGCGAATACAACGAAGTAGAATATCCAGCTGTAAAACCAGTTGATGAGATGACAAAAGAAGAAATTCTTGCTGCAATTGGAGAAGCTGGTGTAGTAGGTATGGGTGGTGCAGGTTTCCCAACAAAAGTTAAACTTTCACCAAAGGAACCAGACAAAATTGAGTATATCATTGCAAACTGTGCAGAATGTGAACCATATATCACAGCTGACTACAGACGTATGCTTGAGAATCCAGAAGAATTAGTTGGAGGAATGAAGATCATCCTCAAATTATTCGATAATGCAAAAGGAATTTTCGGTGTAGAAGATAACAAACCTGATTGTATTGCGAAGTTAAAAGAACTTACAAAAGATGAACCACGTATGGAAGTACTTGCATTAAAGACAAAGTACCCACAGGGTGGTGAACGTCAGTTAATCTACGCAACAACAGGAAGAGCAATCAACTCTGCAATGCTTCCAGCAGATGCAGGATGTGTAGTAGATAACGTAGAAACAATGATTAACGTTTATCGTGCAGTAGCAGAAGGAAAACCTTCTATGGAACGTATCGTTACAGTAAGTGGTGACGCTGTGAATGAACCAGGAAACTTCAAAGTTTTATTTGGAACAAACCAGAAAGAACTGATCGAAGCAGCTGGCGGATTCAAGACAGAACCTGAAAAAGTGATCTCTGGTGGTCCTATGATGGGATTCTCTATGTTCACACTTGATGTGCCTGTAACAAAGACATCTTCATCAATCCTTAGCTTTACAAAAGATGAAGTTGCAAAATTTGAACCATCTGCATGTATCAACTGTGGTCGTTGTGTAGATGCATGTCCAAGTAGATTGATTCCATCAAGACTTGCTGACCTTGCAGAACATCACAATGAAGAAGCGTTTACAAAGATGGAAGGACTGGAATGTATGGAATGTGGTTCTTGTAGTTTCGTCTGTCCAGCTAAACGTCCATTGAAGCAGTCAATTGGATCTATGAGAAAAATTGCTCTTGCAAACCGCAAAAAGAAATAAAGAATGAAAGAGGAAGAGGTGAACGAACGTGAGTGATTTATTAAAAATGTCATCATCACCACATATACGTTCGAAAGCAACAACTGGTAATATCATGCTTATGGTATTCATAGCATTACTTCCAGCGGCTGCATTTGGCGTATACAATTTCAAATTACCTGCGCTCATTATGCTGACATGTACAACACTTTCAGCTGTAGCGACAGAATATATTTATGAAAAACTGATGCACAAAAAGATTACAATCGGTGATTGGAGTGCAGCAGTAACAGGTTTATTGTTAGGACTCAACATGCCACCAACAGCTCCATGGTGGATGGGTGTTCTTGGTAGTATCTTCGCAATCCTTGTTGTAAAACAGTTATTTGGTGGATTGGGACAGAACTTCATGAACCCTGCTCTTGGTGCAAGATGTTTCCTTCTGATTTCCTTCACAGGACAGATGACATCATTTGTATATGATGGAGTAACAGGACCTACACCACTTGCTACATTAAAAGAAACAGGTGTTGTAGAAAATACAATGAGCATGATGATTGGTACAATTCCAGGTACAATCGGTGAAACATCTGTAATCGCAATCATCATCGGTGCAGTATTCTTGATTATGACAGGTGTGATTGATCTTCGCATCCCAGGTACATACATTGTATCTTTCGTAATCTTTATCGGAATCTTTGGACCAGTTGCTCACAGCAATGTTGGTTTCTTTGATCCACAGTACATTACAGCTCACCTTTGTGGTGGTGGTCTTATGCTTGGTGCATGGTTCATGGCAACAGACTATGTAACATCTCCAATTACAAAGAAAGGCCAGATTGTATATGGTATCCTTCTTGGTGTTCTTACTGGACTTTTCCGTCTCTTTGGCGGTTCAGCAGAAGGTGTATCTTACGCAATCATCATTAGTAACCTTTTAGTTCCATTGATCGAGAAGGTTACTCTTCCAAAACCATTTGGTAAAGGAGGAGAGAAATAATGAAAAATCCAATCGTTAAAAACACAGTAATTCTTACAGTGATTACACTTATTTCTGGACTCTTACTCGGTGCTGTATATGGCATCACAAAAGGGCCAATCGCAGATGCACAGGATGCAGCAAAGAAAGAAGCATGGCAGGCAGTATTCCCAGAAGCATCTTTAGATGATTTTGCTGCTGTAGAAGTTGATGCAGCTCTTTCTGAACAGGTTACTGCTGATCTTGGCGTAAAAGCTACTGTAAACGAAGTATGTACAGTAGGTGATATGGGTTACGTTGTAACAGTAACAGACAGTGAAGGATATGGTGGAGATATTCAGATTACAGTTGGTATCACAACTGATGGAACAATCAGTGGAGTATCTATCCTGTCTATCAGCGAAACAGCTGGACTTGGTATGAAAGCAAAAGAGCCTGAATTCTATACACAGTATCAGGATAAGCAGACTGATAAATTCTACGTATCAAAAGATGGTGGCGAAGGCGAACCAATTGATGCGTTAAGTGGTGCAACAGTTACATCTAGAGCAATGACAGGCGCTGTAAATACAGCACTTGCATATTATCAGAATGCATTTAAATAAGTAAGGAGGTAGAAAAGATGAATGTATGTATCGAAAGATTATATAACGGTATTGTTAAAGAAAATCCTACCTTCGTATTGATGCTTGGTATGTGTCCGACTCTTGCGGTTACTACTTCAGCTATTAATGGTATGGGTATGGGACTTTCTACAACAGTCGTACTTGTATTATCTAACATGATGATTTCTGCACTTCGTAAAGTGATTCCAGATTCTCTTCGTATTCCTGGATTCATCGTTGTTGTAGCATCATTTGTAACTATTGTTGATTTCTTATTAGAAGGATTTGTTCCAAGTCTGTATTCAGCACTTGGTGTATATATTCCTCTGATCGTAGTTAACT
>CAZPZR010000101.1:0-4555 GCA_964591105.1 uncultured Lachnospiraceae bacterium
CGCACATACTGCCTCATATCCCGCTGCCAACGTTGCGGTCTGGGGACTTAAGTTCGCCTCAATATACACAACATCCAGATTCTTGTATTCTTCTTTTTCCAGGAAAAAATCAAAAGATTTTATATCATAGTTTTTTGCACCAAAAAATAAAATTTTCATTGGATTGTCCTCCTTTTTATTTAGTATGGTTTTATACAAGCAATTATATGCAGCAAACCTTCAACAAATAAAGCTTTTGCAATAATTATAAAAAAAGCTTGCCAAATTTCCAAAAAGACAATATAATATATAGGTCGGCAGTCATGTTGCCGGGAATGCTGGAATAGCTCAGTCGGTAGAGCACTTCACTCGTAATGAAGGGGTCGTCGGTTCAAGTCCGATTTCCAGCTGATGAAAAATCCACAAGTTCTTGTTTTAGAACTTGTGGATTTATTTTTTTCTCTATTTTTCTTCCATCTGTACCGATACTTTCTGGTAAGGAATCTCAATACCTTCTGCATCCATTGTAAGCTTAATATCCTCTAGCATTTTCCATCTGACATCCCAGTAGTCATCTGCATTCACCCATGCACGAAGCCCAAGCACAACTGAGCTGCTTGCCAATTGATCTACAAAGATCAGAATTTCTTCCTCTTTATGAATCCTTTCCTCTGCATCCACGATTCTCTGAAGAATTGCTTTGGCTTTTCGAAGGTCTGATTCATAGGAAATATCAATTTTCAAATCCAGTCTTCTCTCATTTTTCTCAGTCACATTCGTCAGACTGTTGTTTGTCAGCATACTATTTGGAATAATGATTGTTTTATTATCAATAGTCGTAAGCTTTGTATAGAACATCTGAATTTCTTTGACTGTTCCTTCATTTTTATTATTATCTTCTATGATATAATCTCCCACGACAAATGGTTTTAATACCAGAATTAAAATCCCACCTGCAAAGTTGGACAGACTTCCTTGTAAAGCCAAGCCAATTGCTACACCTGCCGATGCAATCAATGCAGCCACAGAGGAGGCATCCACTCCAAATTTCGTTGCGATTGTGAAAATCAAAAGCCCATATAGTACTACCTTCAGAATCGAATCCACAAACGTAACAACACCACGATCCGTATTGGATTTTTCAAATGTAATGCGTACTACTTTACGAATCCACTTAATCAGTGCTTTTCCAATTACAAATATAAGAATACAATACACTACTTTCAGAGCAAACCCTACGATGCTATCCGTATTCTCAGTTAATAAATTCAAAAAGGCGTTGATTTCCTGCGTTGTTTCCTGAGTGACTTCCTGAACTGTTGTTGTCTCCATATACTTCCCCTTTTCTTATGTTATATGTGAAAATCAAATGCATTTTTCAATAACGTAATCTCTTTCCCACATATGCTGACCACGTCAAATCTACATGGTACATCTTCCATCTTTTTCTTCATAATATAATAAAGCGCACATTTCGACAGAGCCCTTTGTTTTTTATCATTTACAGCCTCCGACGGATGTCCGCTTTGTTGATTGGCACGATATTTCACTTCGCAGAACACAAGATATTCTCCGTCCTTGGCTACGATATCAATCTCGCCCTGTCTGGATCTGTAATTATATTCTAGAATCTCATATCCGATATTCTTCAGATACTCCGCTGCTGTCTTCTCGTATTCTGCACCTATTTTTCGTTTATTCTCTGCCATATTCCTCGCCATTTACACGAAATTTTTAATAAATGTTGCTCGGTGAATTGGAGATGGTCCAAGTTCTTTCAGTCCCGCAATATGAGCCTTTGTTCCATATCCCTTATTGCTTGCAAAATCATATCCTGGAAGAACCTGATCATACTCAACCATTAAGCGGTCTCTTGTCACTTTCGCAAGAATACTCGCTGCTGCAATTGACACACTTTTGGCATCTCCCTTAATGATTGGAACCTGTGGAATCTCCACGTCTGGAATGGTAACCGCATCGTTCAATAAAAGATCTGGACGAACACTTAAATTAGCAATTGCCATGCGCATCGCTTCATAGGTTGCCTGCAAAATATTGATTTCATCGATTCTCGCAGGACTCACAATTCCAATTCCTGTTGCAACTGCCTTCTCCATGATCACATCATATAACTCATTTCGCTTCTTTTCTGAAAGTTTCTTAGAGTCATTCAGATATAGAATCTGCTCGTCTTTTGGAAGAATAACTGCACCAGCTACAACCGGACCTGCAAGTGGGCCACGGCCAACTTCGTCAATTCCGCAAATGTACTGACACATTGAATATTCTTTTTCATAGACACTCATCGCTTCTGTACGAGCAATTTCCTTTTCCAGTTTTTCTTTTTGTTTTCGAAGTTTTTCTTCTTCACGCTTATTCATGTTTGATTACTCCTGCCTGATCAAATGGATAAATACGTACCCACGCTCTTCCAAGCAAATCTTCTCGCGTCAACACGCCTACACTAGGGTCTCGACTGTCAGAACTGTGATTTCTGTTGTCACCTAGCACAAAGTATTCATCCTCTCCAAGTGCAATTGGTTCTGCTGCAATATTGGCCTCCCACATAACTTCTGCTCCATAGATATCGCTTTCCAGCAACTCTCCATCAATATACACATAACCATCTACGACCTGAATAGTCTCCCCTGGAAGTCCGATGATTCTCTTGATGTAAAATGTATTTTCCTCATGCTTGAATGGAAATACAATGATATCATAACGTTCCGGATCGCGGAAACGATAAGAAATCTTATCTACAATCAGGTTATCTCCATCTTGTAATGTCGGGTTCATAGAATCTCCGCTTACTCGTGTTCTTTGACCTACATACGTAATGATCAGATAAGTCAATCCAATGATTACCAGTATATAAAGGATCCAGCCCAATAATGTAGACAAGATTCCTCCCTCTTTTTCTTTCTTTGCCATATTGATACGCCCCTTCCTGCTCCTGTTATTCTTCCACAGGTGGATGTTCCAGTGTCAGTCTTCCCAGACGTCCATTTCTGAAATCATCAATGAATAATGATGCTGCTTTTTCTGTATCCAGCTCGTTCCCTCTTACAAGGCAATGTCTGCTTACTGCAATTCTTTCCAGCATCATGTATGGGTCTTCATGGAATTCAATCTGATATTTTTCTTCCAGAACTCCCGCGTAATTTTCTGTCATGAATCGAATCAATTCAGCTGCAAGTTCTTCTGTCTGCAACACTTCATCTTTGATAGAACCAATAAATGCCAAACGAAGTCCTACTTCCTGGTCTTCGAATTTTGGCCAGAGAATTCCTGGTGTATCCAAAAGTTCTACCTGTTTGTTCAGACGGATCCACTGCTTTCCTTTTGTTACACCTGGCTTATTCCCAGTCTTCGCACATGCTTTTCCTGCAAGAGAATTGATAAATGTTGATTTTCCAACATTTGGAATTCCTACTACCATTGCTCGAACCGGACGGTTAAGAATTCCTCTCTTTCTGTCTCTTTCAATCTTTTCTTTGCAAGCTTCCTGAATCACACCCTGAATAGACTTGATTCCTCCGCCTTTTTTAGAGTTCACTTTTACAACAGAGAACCCTTTCTTCTTAAAATACTCTGCCCATGCATCGTTCCATTTATCTTCTGCAAGGTCTGATTTATTCAAAAGTACAAGTCTCGCCTTGTTCTTTCCTAATTCGTCAATATCCGGATTACGGCTGCTCAACGGAACACGCGCGTCCACAAGTTCGATTACCAGATCAATTAATTTGATATTTTCCTGCATCATACGTTTTGCTTTCGTCATATGACCAGGATACCACTGAAAGTGCATATTCTTTTACTCCTTTACAAATCCGAAACTACTCTTTGGCGCAGATACAAACCACACCTTTCCATAGATATAGTCCCTCTTTACATTTCCTACATCCGCATTTCTGCTGTCTTCACTATTCTCTCTGTCATCACCAAGGACAAAATATTCATCTGATCCAAGCTGAATCTTTTCAAATGCAATTCCAACATCACTAATCTCTGTTGTTTTATACTCTTCCTCCAGCTTCTCTCCATTAATATAAATGCAATTTTCAATTATCTCAACAGATTCTCCCGGAAGACCTATGATACGCTTGATATAGTAATGTGCATTTTCATTTCCCTTCGGCTTAAACGCGATAATATCTCCTCGTTTTGGAGCAGATGCATTATAAACGAATCGGTTCACCAGAACTACATCGCCATTCTTCAGTACTGGATTCATTGAATCACCCACCGTACTTATTCGCTGGCCAAAATACCAAACATATACAAAAGCCAGCAAGCATACGATTGCTATTCGAAACGTCCATCCTAAAATTTCTGGCAAATATTCCAGTTTTGAGCGAACCTTTGGCATACGCATTCTTTTTATTCTTGTCTTTGCCTTTGCGTTCCTACGCTTTCTTCGATAGCTACTCTTTCTTCTGCTCATACAAATCCCTTAAAATCAGAAAAAGGACAATTACAATATGTAGTTGTCCTTTTCACCTGGTTAATTATTTTACTAATTCTTTTACTTTTGCTTTCTTACCAACGCGATCTCTTAAGTAGTTAAGTTTAGCTC
>CAZPZR010000102.1:0-4436 GCA_964591105.1 uncultured Lachnospiraceae bacterium
TTCTGGTGTAGAAGGTGGAAAATCAATCATTGACATGGGTAATATGCCGATTATTTTGACTCCAAATGAATATCGTGACGGCATTATCCGTTCAATGCAATAGGAGGTGTAAGCAGTATGGGAATTGGTCCTTCAACAAAAGAAACATCATTACATCATTTTAGAGATCCATTATTGGATGTTGTAACGGAAGATACAGATTTAGATTGTATGGGCGTTATGCTGATTGGATCTCCGGATGGAAACGAAGATAAGATGCTAGTTGGTACACGTGCGGCGGTTGCGGCAGAGTGTATGAGAGCAGATGGGGTAATCCTTTCCTGTGATGGATGGGGAAATAGCCATGTAGACTATACGAATACGATTGAACAGATCGGAATTCGTGGAATCCCTGTAACAGGTATCACATTCAATGGGACTGTTGCTCAGTTCGTAGTAGTAAATGAATACTTAGACGCGATCGTAGATATCAACAAGAGTGAAAGTGGAGAAGAAACAGACGTTGTTGGTGAAAATAATATGACACGTGTGGATTGCTTGAAAGCGAAAGCGCTTCTGAAGCTTAAAATGAGAAAGAAAGATGCGGAGGCTAGATAATTAGTGCTTTGTATATGAAATGGTTGTAAATGGCACAATAAGACGTCCTAGGGGCGTCTTATTTTATGTCTGAATATTTGGTGCGTTTCGCTAGAATAAGCTTCTGTATAAAGAAAAGAAAAAGCACGACCCCGCCGGTCGTGCCCTTTCTTTTTGGTATGTCATTGAGAGGTTTTTCCTCGTTGCATTGCAGTTTTGTTTTATATACAAAGCTGGGGAATGCTCCTCGTTCGAGGAGAAGTATATATTAATTGGAGTTCGCCGATGCAGGATCGTTCTTGGGGGAAACAATCGGCATCAGTTCAACTGCAAGTACAACCAAATAGGTTACGCTTAAGGAGTTGATTTATAACATCTTTAAGCTGATATAAATATATCATTTTTACTTTAGTACGTCAATACGTAAATTCAGTTTCGTGAAAAAGAGCAAGAAATTGAGGAAAATGGAAAATAAATTGTGCAATTTGAAGGTAAAAAAAGAGTTTCCTGCATTTCACAGGAAACTCTTTGGAATATATATAGATAATTATTTCTGCATACCTTTCTTTGCGTCTTTGAAGAAGATTCCAGAACAGATAAACATTACGAATACTACAACCCATGTAAGAACTGTAAGTGGAAGTGATGTAATTACGAAGCAAGCAACTAATACACCAACGATACCGGCAAGGATCAAAGGAATAACAGCACCTCTGTGATATCTTCCAGCCTGAATGAATGGAATACTTCCTGGTGGCATCAACAATGCACAAGATCCCATCATAATTGGGAAAGCCATATCGGCGCTTAATCCAAGAAGCAGGCAAAGAGCCATGCATGGAGCGTAGAGACCTACACCAACCATCATAAGGGCACCGAGAACAAAGTTAACAACGACACCAATAATAAGTTTTGTTCCTCTTAACATGTTTGCGGTACCAACAATTCCGAATGGTCCGATTTCCATCAACTTGCAGATCATAACGATACCGAGTGCAATCATGGCAAAACCAAGAGCGATACGTACTTTGTTGATATCCCATTTAGAAATAATAGAAGCACCAACTACGGCTCCGAGAATAGAAGCTCCAATCATAAGTACTAATGTGAGTGGATCGATTTCGATTCTCTGAATAAAAACAAATGCTTCTACAGCGATTGGGATTGAATATGAAACGTTCATAGTACCTGGGATGAGATCATCTTCACAGGACTTTGTGAACTTGAATGCTGTAGTTGAAGTTGCAAAGCTTCCGATTCCTAATGTATCGAGAAAGTTTGCGAAAAATCCAATAAGAATAACTGGAATCATCTTAACTGGAAGATGTTCCTCTTTGTGTTTGACGATGTCGCGCACTAAATAAGTTGCGTATACAGCAACAGTGAGTGCCAGGACAATTAATAAAATTTTTGCTACGTCCATGGTTAAACCCTCCTAATAAATATAATATTGACAACCGTTCCCAATTATAACACTATTGTTTGTTAAAAGTCAATCAAAGTTGGAAGTAATTGGAAATAAATCCATTATTTATACTAATGTATGCAGACGATACATAAGAATGCATGATATGACGGGAGGATTGAAGGTTGAAGAGAAGTGTGTTGACGTGGTATACTTATTATATATAGGAAAGAACGGAGGATACAGTAGTGGAAATGGAAAACAAAACCATGCAGGAAGATGTTCAATATGAGGCGCAAGAACAACTGCAGGAAAATGAAGATGCGAAGAAGAATAAGTACGTGGTGGCGACGGTTAGGGATAAGCAATTGTTGAAAACGTTTGTGAAGTTCTATAATCGAGTGAAACATCCGAGAGTGACAGTGTATAATCTTGTGGTTGGTGGAACACTTGTAGCATTGCCGTCGGTGCAGGGGGCGATGAAGCAGCCGGGAACAACGATTTGCTATGTTGTGGGAATGGTGATGCTTTTCTTGGCGTTGTTTAGACATCATATTTCTATTTATATGATGAAATCGAATGAAGAGACGAAATACAACGCAAATGTTACCTACTTCTTTGAGAGTACAGCAGTGCAAGTAGAAGAGGCGGAAGAAATCAGTCGATTGGGAAATTACAAGAAGATTTATTGTGTGTGGGAAGATGAGAGAAATTTCTACCTTGGGATGAATGAAGATGATCTTGTGGTTCTGCCGAAAAAAGATTTTACAACTGGTGATGTAGCGACATTTAGAGATTTTATCTTGGATAAGAGTAGAGCTGAGTTTAGATGGAAACCGGCGGATTTGAAAAATGTTATAAGAGATAAGATGATGAACATGATGTTCAAAAAAGAAGAAGAAAAATAATAAGTTTAAAGAAAAAAGGCATTTGGGAAACCCAAATGCCTTTTGAATATTCAATTGTAAATTCGAAGTTGCTTAAGCTTCTGAACCTTTCTTGATAGCATCGTGTAAGTATAAGAAAGATGTGAAGTATACTACAACTACGATGATCTTTGTAAGAAGGTTGATATCCATAGAACCTACAAATTTGTAAGCTACGTATACACCGATTGCTCCAAAGATAGCCTGTGTCAAGCAAGCAACCATATCGTAACGTCCTTCTTGGATAAACTTAGGTCCGTTACCGAATGCCATTAAGTATGCACAAGATCCCATCATAGCTGGGAAAGCACATCCTGCATCCATACCAAGAGCAAGAACCATAGCCATACATGGTGCGTAGAGACCTACACCGATACTCATGAGAGCACCAAAGATAAAGTTAGCAACTACAGCGATTACAAGTTTAACACCAGAAAGTCCAAGTGCTGTACCCTGTGTTCCGAAAGGACCTACACCAAGGTTTCTCATAAGTACTACTGTTGCAAGAATGAAAAGACCTACGAATAATGCGTAACGAACTTTCTTTCTGTCGAACTTAGATACGATACCAGCCATAACAAATGATCCAACGATAGAAGCTACGATCATAAGTACAAGTGTAAGAACGTCCATTTCTACAAAACCGAAGAATAAGAATGCTTCTACACATACAGGAACTGTATCACCAACGTTTAATGTACCAGGAACAAGAATATCGTCTACAGACTTTGTCATCTTGAATCCAGCAGAAGATGGAGCAAATGAACCAATTCCTAAAGTATCAAAGAAGTTAGCTAAAAATCCGATGATAGCAGTTGCGATAAAGTTCTTTGGCTGCATACCGCGTTTCCACTGTTCTTCACCAGTTAATCCAATTTCTGGATCTTTTTCTGTGTTACCACGAATCTCTTTGTTTTTCTTAAGCATAAGGAAAACATTGAGTACGATACCGATTACACATAATCCTTTCAAAATATACATGCCCATAAGTCATACCTCCAGATTATAAAATATTAAATTGTACAATTGAACGATTTGAAAAATATATCCCCCGATTGATACATTTTTTTGATATGAAATATCTCCGTTCATTTCTTGTTATGATTTTAGCAATTTATCGAGGAAAAGTCAATTGAATTTCTAAAATAGATATGAAATATGTTAAGAAAACATTAAGACAAGTTCCTCTTTTCAAAATTTGTTTTCTATATTATAATAGGAAGGAACACGTACAAAATGTAGGAAAAAGTATGGGTTAGAGGTGAAAGTGATTGTACTTGTAAAAATACAATTTATTTCAAAAAAAGACTTGCGAATCAGTGGAGTATCATATATACTATAAAAGCTGTGACATGATAGCAATGAAGCGCGAGGTTGCTGCCAGATATTGGCAGGTTTTCCGTGGAGCGAATGTCAAGTTAGGAAACTGACGACAAGTCACTGTACAAAACTGCTATAACAGCCACTGAGATGTGGTAACAACGTGTGAGTACTCACGACACACACGGGAGAGTGTACAGTCACCGCTT
>CAZPZR010000103.1:0-4226 GCA_964591105.1 uncultured Lachnospiraceae bacterium
GAACCTTTTACTTTATCTGTTTCTTTATTGAAAATATAACATCAGGCGACCAGCTAAATAATTACAGCTAATCGCCTTTGATTTAATCTTTTTTTTCTTGTTCAAGAGCTACTTTAACCGATCTCATTACATACCAAAACATTACTGGTGGTATTGCATTTCCTAATGCTCGATATTGAGCACTTTCACTTCCTATCAATTTAAATGTTTCAGGAAAGGATTGTATTCTTGCTACTTCTCTTGGTGTGAAGCGACGATATCTTCCATTATCCAACAATACTGGATCTGTACTGTTAAGTGATACTTTTGCTAAGTGAGCTCCTACAGTATTGCAAGGTTCTTCGATATTTTGAGCTCTTCCTTTATTCATTGTAGCTCGATTTCTCATCATTCCATCAACAGCCCTTTGCGAAAAAAAGTATTTTTCATCTACTTCTTTTTCGATTACTTCTTTTAATGCAATATAATCTTCTTCTCGTTCAATAACTGCTTTTGGAAAATCAAACTTAATTCCTAACTCTTTTTTAAATCCAACTATAATAACACGTTCTCTTTTCTGAGGCACACCATACTCAACAGCCTTTAACACTTGATAGAATATATCATATCCACTTTCTTCAAATTCTTTAACAATCAAAGGAAAGGCCTCTTTTTTGTTCGCAGTTAATAGTCCCTTAACATTCTCAGCAATAAAACACTTCGGCTTTCGTTCTCTAAGTATTCTACACATTTCAAAAAACAGCATACCCTTTTCATCTTTAATTCCTAACCGCTTTGGATTCTGAGCCACAATAGAAAAAGACTGACACGGAAATCCTCCGGTTAAAATATCAAACTCCGGTAAATCTGTTGTTTCTACAATTCGTATATCTCGGTTATCTGGTTTTAATCCAAAATTTTCTTCAAAAATATCACATGCTGATTGTTCTAAATCATTTGCATATACAATCTCAATATCATTTGATTCATAATGGCGACCAAGGTAGTCAAAATTTCCCTGCATTCCAACATCAGTGCCTCCACATCCACAAAACAGCGATGCCACTTTCAAATTTATGCCCATGCTAATAACTCCTCATAATGTCCTGCAGATTCTCTGAATGTAATTTCCATTCCATCTCGAGGTGAAATATCAATCAAATCTTGCTTGAATAATTCAACGGGATCCTGAAGAACATATAATTTAATTTCAGTTTTACTTACCATTAATCGGTAAATAAAATATCGTTCTTTATAGCTCTTTGCAGCCTGCCATTCGTTCGGAGTTAAATGAATTTTATTAAATACAATTGGTTTAGTACTGATTGTTGTTTTTACTTCAATATTTCGTATTGTATCATCCAATTCTCTCGAACTAATATCATATCCAACCCCTAATTCTGTAGGAATTTTAACAACTAAATGAACTAAATCTTCTCTATCCCCAAGTTTAAGTCTCTGACACTCATGTCCATGAACTAGACTTTCTCCAATATCCCCAATATCTTTGGTTTTTAAAGATTCTAGACTCTTTAATTTCTCCATATAAGCTGCAAATAGTTGCATTTGTGATTCAGGTTCCTTTTGTGTCTCGTATTCAGCAGTAAAAAACGATGTAATATCTGTGGCAAAATCCGTATCTCCCACTTCACGATTTACATATATGAACCAATCACTTTTACAGTCATTAACTGCTTGAATAGTTCCAGAACGATTTGCAATCATAGTATCATATCCGCCAAACCATTCCGTTGAATTTATATACTTTAGAATAGCTTCATTCTCACAATGATTTATAAAGAATTCTTTGTTGTTATATGAAACTAGCAAATTAGCATGTTGCATATAATCCAAAATATCCCCAGCATATCTTGTAACATCTCCCTTGGAAACATATTCTATTTCTAAATCTCTATTTCTTTGAATACGCTGCCATGTAATGGTAACATCTTCATTATCTCTAGTACATCTTAGATCGTTAAAAATGCAATAACATGCTTCTTCTTTTGTGATTCCGCATCTTTTCCCTGTATTTTCCTCAGCTGTCTTAAGCAACTTTAGAATATACTGCGTTGGTTTAAAGTGAACCCCGGCCTCAATTTGTTCTAGAACATCTTTTGATTTAATATGTGCACCAGGATACTGAAAATAGTACAAAAACAATTTAAAAAACTCAACTAAATCATTATGTTCAGCCAATTCTTTTGCTCTTAGCATTGCATGATTATTATGATTTTCATCCTCATAAAACAATCCAAAAAAAGTTGAAATCTCTGTTCTCCAATTATCAATGGTCTTCTGCACAAGAGTTGAATTTCCTGGAAAACACTTGATTGCATCGTTCAATAAATTATTAAATTCTTTTTTGGGTCTATCTCCAATTCTTGAAATCTCAGTTGCCATATAAATCAATACATTTTCCACATTTCCTTTAAAACGTGGTCTACAATGATGTATTCTAAAATAATATTCTTCAGGTATTTGATATACACTCATTACTCATTCTCCTCTAGCATTGCCATCACCTTTTTAGCAATTGCTTTTGCCATTAATGGTGGTACAGCATTACCAACCTGACGAAATTGCTGCGTTTTATTCCCTAAGAATATAAAATCATCTGGAAATGACTGTAATCTTGCACATTCACGAACTGTAGGAACTCTATTATATTGATAATGAAAATGATGTCTGTGTCCAGTATCAATTGTTGGAGCTGGCTTATTGCTAGCAAAACGAGTCCATGCCACATGAAAGTTTCTAGATTCACGATATTCTTCTGGTAAGCTCTTATAATTACATCCATCAGGTACAAGTGAAATAATTTTTTTTACTTTTTCCGAATGCGCAGCCGCAACATGATTATGAACTTTATCCGATTTTTGTCTCATCAATTCTTGATAATAATTCATTGGAGGAGTTGCATATTCAGAAATTTCTTCTCCAAGATCATCTTCTAATGGTGGCAAATCTGAAAGTGCCATTTTACATGTCACCTGTTCTAAAACTTTTTCTGGATATTCAAATTCTACATTTTCACGAGTTCCCACAAAAATAACCCTCTTTCTGTTTTGAGGAACGCCATAATCAGCTGCACATAATATTTGATACTTAACCTTGTATCCCATCGCTGTAAATTTTTCGATAATACTATCTTTTATTTGCCCCTTAAATAAACTTACAAGGCCTGGAACATTTTCAATTACAAAAGCTCTTGGTCTTATTTCTTCAACTAATCTTATGTATGAAAGATATAATTTGTTTCTTGGATCGTCAAACTGTCTCGGACCTGAAAGCGACATTCCCTGACATGGTGGACCTCCAACTATGATATCAATTCTCTGATTCCCAATTTTTTCTTTTATCTGTTTATAATCAATTTCTGTAATATCACCACAAATACTTTTTGAACCCTTATGGTTTTTTTCAAACACTTCAAGAGCTTTCTGATCATTATCAATACCTAACAATATATTAAAACCAGCATTTTCAAAACCGTAGGACAAGCCACCAGCTCCACAAAAAAGATCAATAGCATTATACTGTTTCATTTTTATTAACCGCCTTTTTTCTTTTATCTTTGGGCTTTTCCACTTCTGCTGGTATAGCCCAGTTTTCTCCAAGTTTGAACGCTCCAGGAATTCGATCATCTGAACATAATATTTGAACGCGTCTTTGAGATATATTCCACTTTTTCGCTGCTTGACTTGCTGTAATGTAATCCATCGAATTACCTCCTTTTCAACCTATGGATATAGATTTATTATATTCATTCATCTCTTCAAATGCAATCTTTTTATTCCACGGGACGAACAATAGGCTTTTAAAATTTGTTTTAGACTTAGTAATTGTATCATACCTATAATCCATATTTTTTTGCATAATCACTAGCATTCCTTCTTCTCTCTTCTGTATACGGAGCAGTCAGACGAATCGATAGTCTTCCTTTATCTATCTCAAACGTCATTCCTCCTTCGTTATTTTGGCTCTTAAACCGACAGTTCTCGGGATACTGTTCAGCAAAGTTTTTCAACTTACGTTGTAACTTCTTGTTATACGTAAAAACATTCCAAAAATCATCTTCCTCGTTTGTTAAAATAATAGTTTCCTTTTCATATTTTGTTAATCGCGTCATAAATATCACTCCTTTTAATTCTGTGCAAAAAAAGACAGGTGTAGAGCTCATATTCCACACTCTCGCACCTGTCAAGATACATTTATTTAGTTATTTCTACAGCCTTCAGTTACAA
>CAZPZR010000104.1:0-4203 GCA_964591105.1 uncultured Lachnospiraceae bacterium
TCTGGTGTTATACAATAACCATCTATAAACTCGTCTTTCACAGATGCTTCATGTGTTATTCCACAAGCATGATATCCGTTAGTTTTGTAAGTATCTGGATTCTTTCCGCTTGTCTGTAATCCATTTCTCCTGTTTGTTTCATACCATACTGTGTTATGCTCGTCGGATGCACCAGCATCACATGTAAATTTATACACACCATATTCTGTGTCACCACATGCCGCTACAAATTCATCAGCTACAAATCTCTCCCCTACCATTGTAGGTCTTACATAATTCTTTTTCATAACGTGTCACTCCTTCGTTATCAATTACTCTCCAACACCCTTTTACCAATATGAAACAGAAACAATAATCGATTCTGTAAAATTATCATTTTATAGACTGAAAGGGGCAGAACATGTTTACTAGAAAGAGTTCATTTATGCAAAAAATAGAACGTCCATTACAGTCGTTCTATCTAAAATAACTATTTTTGACTTAATGCTTCTTTCAGCATTGCAATTTCTTGTTGTTTTGTAAGCAATGAATCTTTTTCATTATTCTTAATCATCAATTCATCTATTTTATCCTGCATTTCATCTATCATGTACTGGACGGTGTTTTTATCCAATTCTAACAATTCCTTTGAGAACATCTCCATCATCTTTTCCATATTCAGGCACATCTCATAGACTTCCTCGTACATCTTTTTAAATTCTGGATAATCAGTAATTAATTTTATGATAATTTCCGGATCAGCCACGCTCAGAAAAGTCAGCCACGCCTCTAAGCTATTCTCAATATTTACACCATCATTATCCAATTTTGCTTTATAGATGTAAAGTGAGATAAACACGAATTCCTGCGGTAAATCTAACTGTACACCGGTATCAGTCATTTATCTGGAACGATGAATATAGACATGTTTTTTTCATGAATTTCTGAAATGGAACCGGACTTTTTTCGAAGAATACTATTGTATAAACTTTTTTAATATCTTTGTAGTTAAAATGTTTTCCTTTTTCGCTTTTTAATGTTTGTATTGTCTTAATAATAAATCAGCAGAATAACAGGCACTGCGCTGTCCTGGAAATGCATATCCTATTTTCTGTGCTTCTACATTTGCAATGCTTCCATCTTCTAATTCTACAACAATATCCATGATCAGAAGTGTGCTCTCAGCAGCAATTTTTGCCGAATCATTTGGAAGTACTTTTAGAATTTTTACGTTTGTTTTTAAGATAAGAGCTCTTTTCTACTTCACATGTGCTGTAATGGAACAAAAGTATTATAGCAGGAGGCATAGGATGAAAGAAGTTATAATTAGAAATATAAGAATGGAAATGCAGGATATTCTCACCGAAAATCAACTCAATAAGCTTCACGAAGTATTAGTATCAAGTTTTTCGGAAGTAATGATTACGCCAAAAGAAACGATTCCTTCAGAAAGAGGAAGCACAGATTATGTGAAACTTTATTTAGCGGCAAAGAAAATTGAAGGTTGTTCAGAAAAGACACTTCGTTACTACGAATCAACTATTCGGAAAATGACTAATCAAATAAACAAAGATGTTTGTGAAATTTCTACAGATGATTTACGCATATATTTAGCCTATTATCAAGAATCTCATCATGCGGGGAAAGTCACAACAGACAACATTCGTCGTATTATTTCAGGATTTTTTGCTTGGCTTGAGGATGAAAATTATTTACTCAAAAGTCCTGCTCGTCGAATACATAAAATCAAAACAGCTCAGATAATCAAAGATACATTTTCAGATGAAAATCTTGAAATTCTAAAAAGTGCGTGTACGAATATTCGGGATTTAGCATTAGTGGATTTTCTAGCATCTACTGGCGTAAGAGTCGGTGAAATAGTTAAGCTTAATCGTCAAGACATGAACTTTTCTGAACGTTCGTGTATTGTATTTGGAAAAGGAGATAAAGAACGTGAGATTTACTTTGATGCAAGCACAAAACTTCATTTACAAAACTATTTGAAATCTAGAACCGACACCAATGATGCTCTCTTCGTGTCTCGTAACTTTCCATATCAGCGACTGTCTATCAATGGAATTGAAAAGATGCTTTCTAGACTGGGCGAACATGCACAAATTCCTAAAGTACATCCACATAAATTTCGGAGAACATTGGCTACTATGGCAATTGACAAGGGGATGCCTGTCGAGCAAGTGCAGCAGTTACTTGGGCATGTAAGAATCGACACAACCATGCACTATGCAATGGTTAATCAGGCAAATGTTAAAAATGCACATCGAAAATATATTGGCTAACAGTCTAGCAAATAATAATTTTACAGATAAAAATTAATAAATTCGAAATGAAAGAACGGAAAAATACTAGGTTCCGTTCTTTCACACATTCATTTTAGCTTTCTATTGCTATTTTAATTACATTTTCCAAGCGATTTTCAAAAATGTCATAAGCCTGCTCAATATTTTCGAGCGAAAATCTATGTGTAATCAGAGGCGTTGTGTCTATCTTTCCACTCTCAATTAATTTTAAAATTTCTTCACAATCACATCCATCTACACCACCTGTTTTGAACGTGAGATTTTTTCCATACATTTCTGGTAAAGGAAGCATCTGGGCTTCATCGTATAGTGCAACTACAGTTACAATTGCATTTGGACGGGCACATTTCCATGCTAATTGAAATGTATCTTTTGCGCCAGCAACTTCCAATACTACATCTGCGCCACCATGAGCAGAATTGGAAAGAACATACTTCTCGCATTCTTCAGATGTGCATACGTGTACTTGTGGATAGTGTCGTTTTACAAATGTCATACGGACTGGGTCATTTTCACAAACAATTATTTTCTTTGGATTTTTTAGCATTACACATAGAAGTGTACAAATTCCAGTTGGTCCAGCACCAATGATTAATACGGTATCCTCTTCTTTAATTTCAGAAATTCTTGCTGCCCAATAACCTGTTGCCAAAATATCTCCAACAAAGAGAGCCTGCTCATCGCTGACGGAGTCAGGAATTTTATTTAATCCTTGTTCTGCATAAGGTACTCTCACATATTCTGATTGTCCACCATCAATTCGACAGCCCAATGCCCATCCACCATTTTTATCTGTACAGTTATTCACATATCCATGCTCGCAGAAGAAACATTTTCCACAAAACGTTTCCACATTTACCGTAACGCGATCTCCCGGTTTTATCTTTTTTACATCGCCTCCAACTTGTTCGACAATACCAACCATTTCATGCCCTACAGTAGTTCCCGGAACTGCTTTTGGAACAGAACCATGCTTAATATGTAAATCACTGGTGCATATGGAGCTAAGTGTGACTTTCACAATTGCATCTTTTGAATCTTTAAGTGTTGGAATCGGTTTATCAAGCAGTTGGAATTTTCCTTGCTCTATATAAGTTAATGCTTTCATACGTTCTCCTTTACAAACAAATAATGTTTACTCTGTATATAGTTGAGTCTACTATATTGAGAAAAGTGGTGCAAGAAATTATTATTTGACAGAATCTCAATCAAAATGTTGAGATCTCTTGTAAAATGTTAATTAGCTATCAAAAAACGCCAGGATCCGCCGAATTTTAAATATTTTTGTAACATTTTTTGGTATCTTTTCTATTGACATATGCAATACAATAAAGTAAAATGTTGGAAAGAGATGCAATAAATGATAATTTTACAGAATCGATTATTGTTTCTGTTTCATATTGGTAAAAGGGTGTTGGAGAGTAATTGATAACGAAGGAGTGACACGTTATGAAAAAGAATTATGTAAGACCTACAATGGTAGGGGAGATATTTGTAGCTGATGAGTTTGTAGCGGCATGTGGTGATCCAGAATATGGAATGTATAAGTTTAAATGTGATGCAGGCGGTGGCGTATCCGGTGGTGTGTGGTATGAAACTAACGGCACTCCTGGTTTGCAAACTGGATGGGGAGTAGCTAATCCTGATAAACGAATTTCGACTACAACAAGTTCTTTTCACGCTTGTAAGATTGAACACGAAGCATCAACAACTGCCGCCTATCGTGATGGCTATTATTTACCTTCTGGTAAAGATACTAAAGATGCTGTTGCTGTTGTTATATGGCGTGGTCCAGATAATAACAATGTTCATTGCACAACTAATCTCAACAGAGATTCTTGGGAAATTGCGAAATCATAATCAAACTACTAAAAGAACCGCTTCGCGGTTCTTTTTCTACATACGG
>CAZPZR010000105.1:0-4110 GCA_964591105.1 uncultured Lachnospiraceae bacterium
TTAACATATTGTAATAATTACTGATTTTTTTCATCATTTCCCTGTATGAATTCCATCAACTCTCTATCTTCTTTTGTAAATACTCCACCACTTAACGCTTCTTTCAAAACAAGGGTCAAATGATCCACATATTCGTGATATTTTGGATTTGTACGATCTCTTGGACGTGGCAGATCGATTTTAATATCATCAATGATTTTTCCATGGTCTCTTGACATTACAATTACTCGGTCGCTCAAATAAATGGATTCATCCACGTCATGTGTTACCATTAAAGCTGTTGTTTTCTTCTGCTGTAAAATGCTTTCCAACTGCATCTGCAACATTTGTCTCATTTGAAAATCGACAGCCCCCAGCGGTTCGTCCATCAACAGTACCTGAGGATCACATGCGATTGCTCGTAAAAGTGCTACTCTCTGCTTCATACCTCCTGAGATTTCATGAATATAGTAATTTTCATAATCAGTCAGCTGAGCCATTTCTAACAATTCCGTGAGTCTTTTCCTTCTTTCTTCTTTCGAAAGCTTCATTTTTTTCATTGGATATTCTATATTTTCTCCAACTTTCAACCATGGAAATAATGCATAATTTTGAAACATAAATGAGCGATCAGGCCCTGGTTTTTTCACTTCGTTCCCATTAACAACTATTTTTCCTTCATTTGCTTTTTGGAAGCCTGCAATAATCGTAAGTGTTGTAGTTTTTCCACATCCCGATGGTCCTAGAAGTGAAACAAATTCTCCCTCTTCAACATCGAATGACACATCTTTTAAAACAACATTTTCACCTTCGCCTTTTTTTCTTCCCTTAAAAACTTTCGTAATTCCTTGTACTGATATCGACATTTTCTTCCATCACCTTTCACTTATAGTTAAAAATTTTATATTCTTTTCCTTCAGCCATTCTTCATCTACATTCAACTTTTCTGACAGATAAGATAAATCATTCATCTTTTCCACAGCTTTGTTATAGCTATTAACAAAGTCAGTAAATGCTTCCGTCTCTGCAAATTCTTTATTTACAACCATAACATAGGACACCTGATCTTCAAGCGTCAGAGGTACAGACGGATATTCCGAAATCCCTGCTGCCTTTGTTATATCTTGTATAATACCATCCACCTGTTCATCCTCTAGCATATAAAGAATTGCTTTCTGCGTAATATCTTGAAACTTTTCTATTTGTGGATATGTTTTTTTCGCAAGTGTTTTTTCTTGCTCTCTCCCTTGATTCACGCCAATTTCTTTCACATTCTCCCATTCTCCCTTATAGCAGATTACTTCTGCATTCATAATAATTGGCGCATAAATCATAACATCATCATTTGTTTCTACAGTATGTTTTGCTACATGACCGCAGTAGAATGCAATGTTAATTTCCTCCGCACTCAGTGCCCACTGAGCAGTACTACTTCAACAATCTTTAAAAAAAGTACCTTCTATATTAGAAGAAATCGAATATTCTTCTGGCAATTCATCGATAATCTCATTCATCAGTGTTCCTGAAATATCATCTCCTGCACCAACTCGAATAATAGCTTTCTTATTCATCTTTTCTTCTTTTGGAAAGCACACCATCACTGCAGTACAAACAACTATAAATAATGTTATAAATAAAAATATCTTTTTTTCACTTTTCATTCCTATGCCTTTTTCATCTTAGGTTTAATTGCTTTATACAATGAAACTATTGCATAGCATACAATAATTCCACTACATATCCAAGTTGCCCAATCTGGCACAACAAAAATCAATTTATTCGCCTGTGAAATTGTATTGTGTGTTCTATCAAAATCTAAAATCGGCACAAAACCTGGTATTAAAAGTTTATTTGTAATGTACCCTACTATATTTGAAATTCCAACTACCATTGCAAAATAAAGTATCATAGCTTTCTTTCCAATCACTTTTGATATTGTAAGCAATTCTGGAATGTTCGTACCGGCACCTGCCATCAAGAATGTTATCGCAACCCCTGGTGCAGCACCGCTTGCAACTAATGCGGCGATAAATGGAATATGTCCCACAGCACAAACATACATTAATCCTGCAATAATTGTGATTCCTAGCAACGATACAAAGCCTGGTTGTCCAAGATATTCTTGAACAAATGACTGAGGAACTATTGTGAACATAAGACCTGCAATCAACATTCCCGAAACTGTATACTTACTAATCGTGACACTTAATTCCGTAAAGGACCAGCGCAATCCTGATTTCACCTTATCCATCAAAGATGGTTCATCATATTCTAATTGGATCATCACTGGCTGTTCATCTGGCTCCTCTTCTTTTTCTACGTTTATTTCTGCATCTTTCAACTTCTCTTTAGCTTTCTTATTGACACCAATATGTAATTCATCGCCGCCCAATTTATTGCCGACTATTCCAATCAACATTGGTGCAACAAATCCTGTAATCACATATATGATCGTAATTTCTTTTCCTAAAAGTCCCCAAGCTAATATAATAGCCAATGGATTAATCATCGGCGTACTCGTCATAAATGATAATGTTGGTCCAAGGTACGCCCCACTATAGTACATACTTATTCCAAGTGGAATTGTACCGCAACTACAAATCGGAATAAACATCCCTGATATAGTCGTCCAAAAGACCCCACTAATACGTGATGAACCAATTGCTGTTTTTTGCATTTTTTCAGGTTTAAGAAATTCATGCAAAATTCCAGCAACCACAAAACTAAACAGCATCCATGGTGATGAACTGTTTAACATCGACCAAGCTGACGCAATTATATCATATATAAAACTCCCAAATTCTTGTATCATATCTTTAATGCCTCCTCAAAAGCTTTTCTTATTGCTGGCTTTGTAAGCTTTGTTATCGCTTTACGCTCATTGATAACAATCATACTCTTTGTTACAGCGCCATATTTTTTAATATAGTCAAAGTCTTTACCTGCACGATAAATCTTCACCTGTATCTTACCTTCATATTTTTTCTCCAGGACTTGAACCAAGTCTCCAAAAACTTCGCATCATGCACAGGCAGAAATATATTCTATACATGGTTTTTCCACACAAAACACCTCACTTTTCATTTTACCTATTATATCTATATTTGTTTTTCGTTTCCCTCTTTATAAAAAAACCCAATATTGGCATATCTCTTTATTTTTTTATCAAATATTTCTATTCTATTTATTACAATTTTGTTATTATTCTTTCTGTATTCTTTTGATGTTTTCGAATGATGATTCATGAAATATAAAAGAGGAGGTGGAACATTGGAAGAAAACAAACAAGTTAACCGTATGGTGCATGCTTCCAGAAACGGCGACAGAAAAAAATGGCGTAGTTTTGGCGGACGTAATTACAATTTTTCCGCTATTATCGCACTCGCCATCATCTGTTTCATTTGGTATGCAGCTGCTCACACGGTAGATAAACCATTCATCTTCCCTTACTTAGAAGATGTAGCATATGAGATTGTATATTCACTTACAGATATGTATGTCCTTACTAATTTAGGAATTACTATGCGACGAGTACTTACTGGTTCTTTATATGCATTTATTATTGGATTCCCAGTAGGTATGCTTATGGGATATTCGCCACGTATTTTGCAGGCGCTTTCTCCTTTCATCAACTCCTTACGCCAAGTTCCAATCATGGCGTGGGTACCACTTTCTATTGTATGGTTTGGTATTGGTGATGGACCAACAGTTTTCCTAATTGCATTTAGTGGTATTTTTACAATTATCTTAAACACAATTTCAGGCGTACAAGATATCAGCAAAGATTTTTACAATGCTGCAAGATCTATGGGCGCTAGTACATTTGGCATCCTCAAAGACGTTGTCTTACCAGGTTCACTCCCAGGAGTACTTACAGGAGTAAGACTTGCAATCGGTCTTGGTTGGATGTCGGTAATATGAGCGGAGTTCATTGCGACAAGTGCCGGGTTCGGTTACGTAATGGTGGAAGCTCAAGGGAAAATGTTGACTGAAAAAGTAATTGCTTATATGGTAATTGCTGGTCTTATCGGATTCCTAATTGACATTATTATGGTATTCTGCGAAAGAATGCTATTAAGATGGAAAGAATAATCTAACGATAAAAGGCATGGACACCAGGTTGCCTTCGTT
>CAZPZR010000106.1:0-4068 GCA_964591105.1 uncultured Lachnospiraceae bacterium
AATCCTCGTAATGTTTTACGATGGTTTCAGCCTCACTGTCATATTTCATTCCAACTATAAATGCCATTTCTTTTGTTTCACCTGGTTCAAGAATCAAAGTTGTAGATAACGCTCCACAAGCATTTCCGTTATAATTTCCAGTTCCGCTTAATTTTCCATCAATAACGCTTTTTGGGTTACCATATCCGTGATATCTTCCAAGAAATTCTTCTTTATCTCCGCACCAAGAATCAACGCTTGCTCCACCTAATCCAAAAAATCGGTTAAAAACAATTTTATCGTCTACATCTTTTCCATCTTCAAGTTTATCTAAATTCGCGTGAATCATCTGACGCACTCGATTTTCATTAAATTCTGTTTTTGTGATAAATTGAGAATATTGTAAATTTACTTGATCCTGTTCATAGTTACTATTATTTGTAAATTCTGCATATCCGAACACACTGATTTCACGTTTTTCTTCTGATTTGTTTGTCACGCTTAGATTCCAAACCTCATAAGATTGATTTAATGGAACATAATATCTTACTTCTGAATGAATATTTGCGTAGTCAGCCATCATTTTTGTATAAGCCGTTCCATGGTGACATTCACTTTTATATTCTTCCAAATCCTTCCCTACTGGCTGCCAAGATGCCGACCAATAATCTTTTGTGACATTATCTCGTAAATAAATGTATCTTCCTGGTTCATCAAACTGATTAAAAATATATCTAAGAATTCGTCCATTTGCTCCTGACTTTGCAAAACTGTATCCTCCGGCGTTATTAGATACAATTGCTCCATATTCTGGAGAGCCAAGATAATTTACCCAAGGCGCAGGAGTATCTGGTCTCGTAATCACATACTCTTTTTTCTCTTCATCAAAATATCCATATTTCATGCCATGCTCTTCCTCTCATAGTTTTTTATTAACTATAGCTTTTTCTTATGGAATGATATATAAGATTTAATGAGAAAATATCAAATTCGTGACACTGTTTTTTTAGCTTTCTTTATCTTATATTTAAAAATATGCTATACTTCTATATAAACAGAAAATCCATATTTTATATTATCGATAAAGGAAATTAACATACATGAACTACATAATTAGAGAAATCGAAAAAAAAGATGATAAAGAAATCGAACACATAATTCGTACATGCTTAATAGAATACGGAGCGAATCACGAAGGAACTGCCTGGGCTGATCCTGATTTATGTAGATTTTCGGAAATCTATAATTCCATTGGAAATAAATATTGGGTACTTGAAGATGAAAATGGAACTCTATTTGGTGGAGTTGGCATTGGTAAGCTCGACGGAATTGAAAACGTATGCGAATTGCAGAAAATGTATTGTCTTCCAGAAGTCAGAGGCACTGGTTTGTCTCATCAATTAATGGATACTGCTTTATCCTACGCATCTAAATATTATCAACGTTGCTATCTTGAGACCTTGGATAATATGAAAGCAGCACAAAAATTTTACGAAAAATATGGATTTCATAGACTGAAAGAACCATTAGTTCAAACCGAACATTTTGCTTGCGATATTCGTTATATCAAAGACTTGAAATAATAAAGGGAAGAGCATCTCGCTCTTCCCTTTATTAGCTTTTTCCATAATCCTATGCAAAACAAGTAATACAGAAACAACTAGTAGAAGTTTTTACTGTATTACACTTTTTCTTTTATCCACATTATATCTATCTTTTTTGGATAATATCCACATTTTTCTTTTATCATGTGGATATATCTACTTATAAAGAAAGACAGAAGTATTCTCTTCTGTCTTTCTTTTATAATTATTATTTGTTTGGTACAAGTTTTGTTTTTCCACCCATGTATGGCTGAAGAACTTCTGGAATTGTTACTGTTCCATCTGCCTGAAGGTGATTTTCAAGGAATGCGATTAACATTCTTGGTGGAGCTACTACAGTATTATTTAATGTGTGTGCAAAGTATTTATTTCCATCAGCACCTTTTACACGAATACCAAGTCTTCTTGCCTGTGCATCGCCAAGGTTAGAGCAGCTACCAACTTCAAAGTATTTTTTCTGTCTTGGAGACCAAGCTTCAACGTCACAAGATTTAACTTTAAGGTCTGCAAGGTCACCAGAACAACATTCAAGTGTACGTACTGGAATATCCATAGAACGGAATAAATCAACTGTATTTTTCCATAACTGATCATACCAATATGGACTTTCTTCTGGTTTACATACAACGATCATTTCCTGTTTTTCAAACTGGTGAATACGGTATACACCACGTTCTTCGATACCATGAGCACCTTTTTCTTTTCTGAAACATGGAGAATAACTTGTTAATGTTTTTGGAAGTTCTTCTTCTGCTGTCATTGTATCGATGAATTTTCCGATCATTGAGTGTTCACTTGTTCCGATTAAGTAGAGGTCTTCTCCCTCAATCTTGTACATCATAGAATCCATTTCTGCGAAGCTCATAACACCTGTAACTACGTTACTTCTGATCATGAAAGGTGGAATGCAGTATGTGAATCCACGATCAATCATAAAGTCACGAGCATATGTGATTACTGCAGAGTGTAATCTTGCAATATCTCCCATGAGGTAGTAGAAACCATTTCCAGCAACTTTTCCAGCGCTTTCAAGGTCAATGCCGTCAAAGCTTTCCATAATCTGTGTATGGTATGGAATCTCATATTCTGGAACAACTGGTTCTCCAAATTTTTCGATTTCAACGTTTTCGCTGTCATCTTTACCGATTGGAACTGATGGATCGATGATGTTTGGAATTGTCATCATGATTTTTTTAATCTGTGCTTCTACTTCTTTTTCTTCTGTAGATAATGCTTCAACTCTATCTGCATTTGCAGCAACCTGTTTTTTCAGTTCTTCTGCTTCTTCTTTTTTGCCCTGTGCCATGCATGCACCAATCTGCTTAGAAATTTTATTTCTTTCTGCACGAAGTGCTTCTACTTCACCTTTGATTTCTCTGTTTTTCTGATCCAATTCGATAACTTCATCAACTAATGGAAGTTTATCATCCTGGAATTTCTTTTTGATGTTTTCCTTTACAACATCTGGGTTCATTCTTAAAAATTTAATATCGAGCATCTCTCTTCCTCCTTAAACTCTTTATGCTTCTTCATATAAATCATGGAAAATTGCTTTATCAAGTGCTTCTGCTTCTTCTTCTGAAAGTTCTACAAAGCTTTCACCCTTTACAATTTCCTTTACATATGTGTAACAACCTTCTCGGCTGTGCATTGCATTCATAATCCAACCACTATTGTTTTCATTTAACATTGCAATCGCGAAACTAAGTTTGCCACCCATTTCATTAAATGCATCGTATTTAATAATGCCTAGTTTTTGGTAATTATTAGCCAGCTTTTTACTCATATCACGAATGTCTTGTCGATTTTGTTTTGTGATTTTGAGAATCGATTCTACATCCGCAAATCTTTCTTTCATACTTTCTTCTAGAGTTTTTCCATCTTTTCCACGCATAAACGACATGTAGCTACTCTTTAAACGATTATATTTCAAGGATACATTCGTATACAAGAAAAAAAGTACAATAATCAAAAGTAGCATAACAATCAGTATAATACCTGGATCAATTCCTAATTTTGCAAGAATCTTGCTTTCCATAAATTATACTTCCTTTCCAAGGCTCATGATCATTTCATACATTCTTTCTAAATCAGCGTCAGAATAATATTCAATTTCAATTTTACCTTTTCCTTTACCTTTTGATGAGATACTTACCTTCGTTCCCATAACTTCTTTCATTCTGTTTTCAAAGTCCTTATATACCAGCAAGTTTTCCACTGGTTTCTTGATTTTTTCTTTTTTCGGATTTTTTATATCCTTCACAAGTTTTTCAGTTTCTCGCACACTCAATTTTTCATCAAAAATCTTATTTGCAAGTTCATACTGCTGTTCTTTATTATCAATTGCAAGTAAAGCACGTGCATGTCCAGTTGAAATCATATCATCTACAATCATCTGCTGTACTCGTTCATCCAGTTTTAATAAACGCATGGAGTTTGTAACTGCTGTTCGACTCTTTGATACTCTTTCAGCAACCTCATCCTG
>CAZPZR010000107.1:0-3751 GCA_964591105.1 uncultured Lachnospiraceae bacterium
TAAGTGGTGAGTCTGTACAGCAGGGAATGCTGAAGCTTTTAGAAGGAAGCGAAGTGGAAGTTCCAGTTGGTGCAAACAGTAAGAATGCAATGGTACCATTGACAACAATTAACACGAGAAATATTCTCTTCATCTGCGGTGGAGCGTTCCCAGACTTGGAAGGCATCATCAAAGAAAGACTTACAAAACAGGTATCCATTGGATTCGGTGCAGATTTAAAAGATAAATATAATGAAGATAAAACATTACTTTCAAAAGTAACGACAGAAGACCTTCGCAATTTTGGAATGATTCCAGAATTTTTAGGTCGTCTCCCAATAGTGTATACACTTCAGGGATTGAGTGAAGATATGATGGTGAAAATTTTGAAAGAGCCTAAAAATGCGATTTTGAAGCAGTACCAGAAATTGCTTGCCTTGGATGAAGTGAAGTTGGAATTTGACGAAGGAGCACTTCGTGCAATCGCAAGAAAAGCAATGAAGAAAGATACAGGGGCGAGAGCGCTTCGTGCAATCATCGAAGAATTTATGCTTGATATTATGTATGAGATTCCAAAAGATGACAGTATTGGTCAAGTGACAATCACAGAAGCTTACATAGAAGGAACAGGCGGTCCAATCATTACACTGCGTGGACAGGAAGTTCTCGGCTTAGAAGGATAGAATTTAAAAGAATATGGATAATTTCATTTAGGACGATGTTTTTTTGCAAAAAGCATCGTCCTAAATCATATATTGGAAAAAAGTATGTGGAGTTTTTATGTCTGACGAAGCATGTAAAGATAAGATTCTATCTCAGGAGTTTTATGATTTTATCATTCCTTCCTATCGCAAAAATACAGAGATTGTATTAGCAGAAAACCAGGCTTGCATTGTAGATGCGGGGTTTGACTACCGAATCCTGTATGTGGCAGAAGAACTGGCAGGAGATGTGACGATTGAAACGTATGGTTACAATGGGATTCCCAGTTGTTATACGCTGCTAGACCGGGAAGCGATGGAGCAGACGGGAATTAGTGCGGTGCAGAATTATCCTACGCTGCAATTATCGGGAGATGGAATACTGATTGGATTTTTGGATACAGGAATAGCTTATGAGCACCCAATTTTTCGAAAACTGGATGGAGGAACAAAACTTGCAGCGATTTGGGATCAGACGATACAGACGGGCACACCGCCGGAGGGATTTTCGTATGGAAGCGAATATACTAGAGAACAGATCAATGAGGCACTTCGTACGGAAAATCCGTTGCAGCTTGTTCCGAGCACAGATACGAATGGGCATGGAACATTCCTTGCCAGTATTGCAGCGGGAAATGAGAATTTGGAAAATGAATTTCAGAGCGCAGCTCCTGGGGCAAGTCTTGCTGTTGTAAAATTAAAAGAAGCGAAAGAATTTTTGCGCGAATTTTATGCCATTCGTGAGGATGCTGTGTGCTATCAGGAAACAGATATCATGTTGGGAGTAAAATATTTACACGAATTGGCGAATCGTATGGAGATGCCGTTAGTTATTTGCATAGCACTTGGGACAAATCTTGGCGGGCACAATGGAGCATCGATTCTGTCGCTCTTACTTCAGGAATATGCAAAATTGGAAAATCGATGTGTTGTGATAGGTGGAGGAAATGAGGCAAATGAACGGCATCATTTTCAAGGGAAACTGGCAGATGCTGCGGATGTGCAGGAAGTAGAAGTGCGTGTGGAGCAGGAGGGGCGTGGATTTGTCGCGGAGCTTTGGGTAAGATTACCTGATATTGTGACTGCATATTTGGTTTCACCGTCTGGGGAAAAAAGCCCGACAATTTCATTGCGGCAAGGCAGCAGGTACACACTGAATTTTCCATTTGACCAGACAGAAGTAACGGTGGAAGATCGGCTATTAATGGCAAATAATGACTCGCAGTTAATTTTTCTTCGTTTTCAGACACCTAGAATCGGCATATGGAAAATTGGTGTCAGCGGACTTCAGATTTTGGATGGAACGTATCATCTCTGGCTTTCAATGAAAGAATTTCAGGACAGTCGGGCATATTTTTTAGAAGCAAATCCAGATATAACATTGACCGAGCCAGGATCAACATTTGGTGCAATCACGGTTGCCTATTATAGTGGGACAGATTCTGCGGTTGATATTAATTCTGGAAGAGGGTATACTAGAAGTAATTTGGTGAAGCCGGATTTTGCAGCACCAGGCGTGGATGTTATTGGAGTTACGCAGACAGGAAGATTTGTGAGACGCAGTGGTTCCAGCATTGCGGCGGGAATTACCGCAGGTGCATGTGCACTGATTATGGAGTGGCTGGGAAAGCAGCCAGAAGTGCGGGGAGTGACGACAAGTCAGGTGGCGAATATTATATTATTTGGAGCAAATCGTGGCGTACTTCCAGATTATCCGAACCGTGAGTGGGGATATGGAACGCTGGACATTTACCAGTCCTTGGACCGCTTGCGAAGGCTGTAAAGAAGTAGATACGAAAAGGAGAAACAGATATGGCAGACTTTTTTAGCGAATTAGGGAAAAAAATTTCAGATGTAGCAGAAGATTTGGGAAAGAAAACAGAAGATACAATTGAAATTCAGAAAGTAAAAAGCGAAATCCGTACATTGACACGCGCAAATGAAAGAGATTTGATGCACATTGGGAAGATGATCTACGAAAAATTCCAGCAGGGAGAAGTGGAAAATATGGATGCGATCGCTCTTTGTGAAGCAATTGAAAGACGCGAGGAAGAGATTGAACGTCAGGAAGAACAGATTGATAAAATCAAGGGTGTATTTTAATGTTGAAGCTGATTGGTCTCTTGTTTTTGAGTTTAACGATTATTGATCTGGGGATTAAACAGTATATTGAAGAAAACTTTGAAAACGGAGAAGAGCGAGAAACGAGAGTTTCGAAGCTTGTTCTTCGGAAAATATACAACAAAGGGTTTGCATTTCACACGCTGGATCGTTATCCGTGGGTGATTCGATGGACATCCATTATTCTTGGAGTGGCAATTACAATTTATGATGTCTGGTTAGCCTTACAGAAAGGCCGATGGTTAGAAAAAGTGGGCATGGCATTCTTAAGTGCAGGCGCGGTGAGTAATATTTATGACCGGTTGGTGCGAGGGAAAGTGATTGACTACATAGGATTTAAGAGTAAATGGAAGAAACTGCGAACAACGACACCAAATCTGGCGGATTTCTATGTTGCGATTGGAGCAATCGCGGTGCTGATCGCGCGTGCATTGAAAAGATAATAACTCATACGTAATAAAAGGGAGCATCAAATCGATGCTCCCTTTCGTTAATGATAGGATTAATTTTTCTTAGCTTCTACTTCCTGCATTTTCATTGCACGAACTTTTAATGGAAGTCCGAACAGATTGATGAATCCGCTTGCGTCGTTGTGGTCGTATAAATCACCAGTTGTGAAACTTGCTAAAGATTCATTGTAAAGTGAATATGGAGAAGTTGTTCCAGCTTTTGTGATATTTCCTTTGTAAAGTTTGAACTTAACTTCACCTGTTACATATTCCTGTGTAGAATCAATGAATGCCTGGATTGCTTCACGCAGTGGTGTGAACCATTTACCTTCATATACAACCTGAGAAAGTTTATTTCCCATATCTTTTTTCACTTCGTAAGTAGCACGGTCAAGAACTAATTCTTCTAACTGCTGGTGTGCTTCGTAAAGAATTGTTCCACCAGGTGTTTCATATACACCACGAGATTTCATACCAACAACACGGTTTTCTACGATATCG
>CAZPZR010000108.1:0-3746 GCA_964591105.1 uncultured Lachnospiraceae bacterium
AATAATCGGCATATTACCCATGTCAATGATTGATTTTCCACCTTCTACACCAGAAGGTTCTTTTGGGAATAAATGTGTATCATACATAGCACCTTGCCCAGCTACCTGTTTGATGATAAGCACTTTCTTTGCATTTGGTCTGACGATATCATGATATTCATGACGTTCTGTGCAAAGATCCCCTTTGAACTTTTTCAGTTTTTCACGGAATGTCTGAATAAACGCATCACATGCTCTATGAGCCGCTGTTGGACCCGGTCTTTCCTGTCCCATGCCAGCTGCAAGTGTAACATCAAAAGAAATAATGTAATCATTATCTCCCGGTGTACCTGCACGGTTTAAGTACAGCATATCCTTCATATTTCCTTCCGAAGAACCAAATTCGTGTGTTTGCTTTCCGTTCGTATCAACACCTGTCAGAATCACATATACACCTGTAATTGTGTGTGTAATCCCTTCTCCGAGCTTTCCAAGAACTTTTGTTGAGATTGGAATGATATCCATCATAGTGTTCGTCCAACGATCATGATCACCAGGTTTGATAATCTGAATATCAATCTTTTCAATCAATGGTTCTGATGCAACAAGACTATCAATCATCTCTTTGCTTACAGTCATCTTGCCGTCTGTTGTAATGTTGTTATGTTCGCCCCATTCTACTTCGTTCATGTGGAAGGCTTTGATTACCAGACGTCGTAAATCTTTTACTTTATCAGCCATTTTAACCTACCTCCGAGCTAATTTCTTAAGGCTATTATACAATAGAATACTTTGTTTTCCAACCGGAATTTAGACGCATTCTAATTACATATAGCGCATTTTTAAAAAGGGCAGATGCAAAACATCCGCCCTTTAAAAACTCAACATTAAACTTTAGCAATGTATTCGAATGGTAATGAAACAATCTTTCCAGGTGTTTCAATTTCAACTAATTTTTCTAATGTTGCTTTTACGATTTGTGTTTGTTGTTCCACGTTGTTTGGAGCACCAGCATTAGCACCCATAGGTACCAATGGAGCTACGGCACGTGGTGTACCAGTTTGACGTACAACTGGTGGAAGAGCTGCAATAATAATTGTAGGAATTCCAGCTTCTTCAATCGCTCTCTGCACCAATACTGCAGAGCGGTGGCAAGTACCTCAGCCAGCTGTAAGAACTACAGCGTCAACATCTTCTTCTTTGAACATCTGAGCGATAGCTGGACCAGTTTCATTTTTGAATTTTTCCTGGTTTCCACCACCACCCATGAATCCAGCGTGTACTGGAGCACAAGATCTGATAAATCCTTCTGCTGCTAATTCATGAATTCTGTCGATTGGGAACATACAGTTGATGTCTTTGTTAACGTCACTGTTATCGTATCCACCATGTGATACCATCAATTCACTAGATGGTGTTGTATTTTCAATTTTTCTCCATGTGAAGTCACCGGCAAGATTAAATCTTTCCTGATCTTTCTTATGAACACCTGCAGCTGTTGCAAGAGCGATAGACATATCTTTCAACTCTTTTGTAACAGGAGCCCATACAGATGGTGGAGTAATAGGAACGAAGATTTCTGACTGCATTCCCTTAACTAATGTCATACTCATTGTTATACCTCCTCATTTTTCTGATTCTTCTCACGCATCTCTTTCTGACGACGTGTGTATGTTTCTAAATTGCTTATATACTTACTATTTACTTCAGGTCCAAGCTGTTCCACAAAACTCATGTTCCATGCAACTTCCTGACCTACTTTGATTTCATAATCACTAATGAACATACGCATTGGTACTTTTAAGTATCCGAGGCGACCTTTTAAATCAATCGCTACACAACCATCATGTACTTCAACAATTACGCCTTCCATACGGATTATCTTATCTCCATACTTTAAGTCCGCCATGTTTATTCACCTTAGACTTAGTCGTATTTTTCTTTACGTTTCTGGCTCATAGGTAATGACTGTTCGTTAGCTACTAAGTCAATCTTGATACCTTTAGTACTTTCGATTGCTTCAACGTTAGAAGCTTTAACGTTTGGATTCCATTTCTTTTCTGCAGCCTTAACTGCTTCTCCACCCATTGCATTCTTAAGCATCTGAATAGCACGGATTGCTTCTTCCTGGCAAAGTGTGTTACAAGCAAGAACTTCGTTTTCGATACCAGATTCAGACTTGTTGTTATCTACCATGTGTGTCATGTACTTGTTACCTACTACAAGGGCACCCTGTACTGCACAGAATGATAAACCTACAACAGGAATTCCTCTCATACCAATCTGTTCATGGTGGCTAGCGAAGTCAATATGGTTGTTTCCAAATCCTTCTGTTGTAACGAAAGCACCATCAACGTCAAGCATTTCGCAAACCTGACCTACACGTTTAGATACGTAGAATTTTTCAGCATTGATCTGAGGTGATCCAACGAAGATTACACCACAAAGGTCAATTTCTTCATCATGAAGAGCTTCAAGAACCAATGGCTCTCTCCAGTAATGTCTAGACATTTCTTTTGAAGCTGGTCCGATACATGTTAATGCATGGATACATCCATCAAGTACTTCCAATGGTGATACACATACTGGAACGTTACCAAGGTCTACGTTAGGTCTTGCTCCGAGTACACCAACTGGTTCTACAGGAAGGATGAGGTTATCATGCATAGCTCCCTGTCCCATGATTTCTTTTACGATTACAACTTTTTTCTTTCCTGGTCTTCTGTACTGATCAAATACTTCTGTATCAACAACAAGAGATTCATCAAGCTTCTTAAGAGCTGTACGGATTTCCTGTGTAATTACATCTGATGCAGTATGAGCTGCTAATGGACCAGGTCTTTCCATGTTAGTACCTTCTTTAACAGTTACCTGTGTCTTAATGAAGATTTCACCTTTATCTGGTGCACCAGGACGTCCCCACATGATGTTTTCATCAAGGTATCCTTCGGAAGAACCGAACTCACCAATCTGAACACCATTAGCGTCTGTACCTGTAACCATCATAACTACACCGTCAAGTACTCTTGTAACTCCACTACCAATTTCGTCTTCACCATCTTTTGTAGCGATTGGCTGAACGTCCATGATTGTTTCAGAGTATGTGTGGTAATCTTCTGGTGTGATGATATCAATCTTAAGATCGTATACAAGTTCCTGAGAATCGATACATTCCTGTTCAATTCCTTCACGGATGTAAAGAGTTGTTCCTTCGATTTTTGTCTCTGGTCCTCTCTTAACTTCTGTGATGTTGAAGTGTTTTCTTGTTAAACTTCTAATTAATTTTGGTTCCTGATCTGCTACTGGAGCTGCTGCGCCTGCTACTACTGCTGCTGCACCTGCTGGTACTTCAGCAACTGCTGCTCCACCTTCAAGAGCTCCCATAGGAATCTGAAGGTCGATATCTTTACCTTCTCCAATGTGGATTTTAAGCATTCCACCATTTGTTGTTGCAACTGTTGTTGCTACTGGAGCTACTGGAGCCACTTCTTCTACTTTCTCTTCCACTACCTCTTCTACAGTAGGTGCTTTAGCGCCTTCTACTACATCTGCTGTAAGTGGGCAAAGAGAATCACAAGTTTTTGTAAGCTTTGCACCTAAAACCTGTTCGATAGTTAATGCACCATCAAGGTTTAATAATCCTGATTCTACCAAATCATCGAAGATCGCTGGATCTTCAAGGTTAGCAGCTTCGATTGTGATGCCAGCTTCTGCTCTACAGCATAATACTGCAGGATCTTTAGCATGCGCTTTAGCTGTTTCAGCTG
>CAZPZR010000109.1:0-3730 GCA_964591105.1 uncultured Lachnospiraceae bacterium
AAGTAGGGAATGCATTCTGTGATGGTGCAGCGCTGAAATAAGGAAAAGAGGTCGGAAAACGATATTATAAAGTGATTGAAAATATGTTAGTATATTCTTAGTTCGTTATTTAGACAAGATTTAAGGATGTAATATATTATGGATAGAAAAGTCACAGAAAAAGAAATTCCGGAAAAATATCACATGACGGAATATCCTGTATTTTCAGGGATTTCCGTCATTTATAATCATTCACATACACAATCCGGAGTACGCGAAAGGGCAGATGTATTAGATCAAGGGGATGCCTTTGAGATATTTCACTGTCGTGAAGGGCGTATGGAATGTAATATTGGAGAAGATTTTTGCTATATTTCGCCTGGGGATTTGTTAATTACAAAGGTGAAAGCACTATCGGATGAATTTTATTTTCCGCTGCGTCATTATCATGGGATTTCTGTGCGTATTGATGTGAAGAAAGCACCGAAATGTCTATCTTGCTTTCTAGAAGATGTGGCGGTGCAGCCGAAGATGATTGAAGAGAAATTTTGTACAAAGAACAGTTATTTTATCGCACGTTCCAATTCATCAGTAGAGCATATATTTACAGAATTATATAATGTGCCGGATAAGATTCGTCATGCGTATTCGAAGATTAAGATCTTGGAGCTGATGCTATTTTTAAGTGCTTACGATATAGAAGCGGCTGGAATAAGTCATTTGCCGGTTGCTGTATCGCAGGCGGAACTTGCCAAAGATGTGGCAGGATATTTGACAGAAAATATGGACGAAAAGATTACATTGGAGCAGGCAGCAGCACAGTTTCATGTGTCTGCGACTGCAATAAAGAATGCGATGAAATCGGTGTATGGAGTATCTTTTTACGCATATACCAAAGCGCAAAAGATGGAATCAGCGGCGTATATGCTGGAATATACGGATAAACCAGTAATTGAAATTGCGAATGAACATGGGTACGATAATTCCAGCAAATTTGCAGCGGCATTTCGTTCTGTGAAGGGGATGGCTCCTGGAGAATATCGTAGTCAACATATGAAAATAAAATAGAATGTCTTTTTGGAGCTTTATTTTGCCATTTTGGAGCGGATAAAGCTCTTTATTTTGGGTAGAATAATTTCATCGAAAGGCTGACAAGCCTATATTTTTTGACAGGTGGTTAGTTGGAACTAACAACGAAAGGAGAATACAAATGAGTATTGTAATTGTAGGAGGAAATGAATGTATGGCTCGTCAGTATAAAGACATTTGCAGTCAGTACAAATGTAAGGCGAAGGTGTATTCAAAGATGAAACGAGGATTACAAAATATTGGTTCACCAGATTTATTAGTTTTATTCACCAACACAGTATCTCATAAAATGGTGCAATGTGCGTTAAATGAAGTGAAGGGACAGAGTACGAAAATCGCACGTAGTCACAGCAGTTCCATGGCGGCATTGAAAAACATTTTAGAAGAATACGCAAGATAAGGAGCGGAAAATATGTCAGAAGAGTTGATCATTAAGCACTGTGCACCAACCCTTGCGGGAATGAAAACAGGAAATATGTTCTCATGTCGATGCGAAGATGAAATAGAACTTCGCGATACCCTTCGAAAATGGAATCAGATATTAGTAAAAAGAGGATTACGAGTATTGCCTTTGAAATTCCAGAAAAAACGAGCATTGATTTATGTATATCGTCCATCAAAACTTTCAAATGATCTGAAGGATGAGACAGCCTGTCGTTTGCTGTGCGAGCGCGGGTATGGAATGGAAACACCAGAACGCTGCATCGTACAATTGATGAAACGAATCAAAGATTATGAAGAATTTCCACATGAAGTAGGATTATTTCTTGGATATCCGCCAGAGGATGTTCGTGGATTCATCGAAAATAAGGCATGTGACTGCAAATGCGTAGGGTGCTGGAAAGTATATGGAGATGCAAAAGAAGCGCAGAAGACATTCGAAAAATATAAAAAATGTACAGACGTATACTCAAGACAGTATGCAAACGGAAAAGGGATTGATCGGCTCGCAGTAGCTGGTTAATATAAAAAACAATCAGAAGAAAGGTAGAAAAATCATGAGTAAAATCGCAGTAGTATATTGGAGTGGAACAGGAAACACAGAAGAAATGGCGGCGGCAGTAGAGGCGGGAGCAAAAGCTGCAGGCGCAGAGACAGAAAAATATACAGCAACAGAATTTAACGGTAGCATGGTAGAAACATTTGAGGCAGTAGCATTTGGCTGCCCATCTATGGGAGCAGAAGAATTAGAAGAAAGCGAGTTTGCGCCAATGTTCGAAACATGTGAAGCAAAACTTTCAGGAAAGAAGATTGCATTGTTCGGTTCTTACGGATGGGGCGACGGAGAATGGATGCGCAATTGGGAAGAAACTTGCAAAAACAACGGAGCTGAGTTGGTATGTGACTCTGTAATTTGCAATGGAGCACCAGATGCAGAAGTAACAGAAGCTTGCAAGGCACTTGGGGCAGCATTAGCGTAAAAAGGTACAGGGCATTTTTCAAAACAGGACGTAGTAAAATGCAATTTTACTACGTCCTGTTTTGAAAAAATAGATCCATTTCTATGTCTGAAGATATTGAATTGTTGCTTTTGTGTACTCGCAAAGGTAAGTTGGGACGCCATCTGCGCGACCAGTCTCTGCGATAGCTGCAGCAGCGCATGTGTTACACACATCTCGGAAGCGACAGCGACTACATTCCTCGGCAGTGCGAAGTTGTTCGGTTTCTCGAACTACTTGTTTCCAAGCATCGGAGAAAGAAATAGCATCTAGAGGAATACTTGGTTGATTTAATACAACGCAAGAGCGCATATGCCCCTGCCAATTGACAACAAAGGAACTTTGTCCGGCGCGGCACTTCATATGCCCTTGCACTGAAGGACCGTCATCTGTAGGATGCACGTTAGCTAATGTCTGTGCTCGGTATTGTGCAAATAGTTCTTCGCCCATCTCGCGGCGTAGCACATCCACACGTGCTTTAGCGGCTGTTTTTGGGTCTAAACGCGCTTGGAAATTGTAAGCATGTGAGCGTTCGCGAATTGTCGGATACATATAGGTATCGATTCGGACTGGAGCACCTAAAGATTCGCCGATTTCAATAATCTTCATTCGTTCATCGACATTTCCCTTGGCAAGGCTACCATTTACTTTTACATCGACATCTCTCTCTATTAAAAACCGTATTCCATCGGTAGCCTTGTCAAAACCATTTGGAAAATGACAAAGTTTTTCATAAGTTTCATTATTTGCACCATATAGCGTAATATTCACGCGTCGTGGTTTGTGTTCCGCAAAAAAATCTGCCCATTCTTCGGTAATCAATGTCCCATTCGTATTAATTGTTATAATCATTCCTAGTTCAAGAAGTTTTAAATAAAGTGTTTGAAAATCTGGATATAAAAGAGGTTCGCCACCGGTAAGAAGTACAAATAGTGTTCCGGCCTTCGCCATGTCTTCTGCAATTGCTAACCATTCTGAAATGGTGCGAAGCCTGCCGACTTGATCCAGTTCTTGCTTACCCATACGAACATAGCACATGTCGCAGTTGAGATTACAGAGTGGAAGAAGTTCTAAAATACCATAAAGAGGCAGTCGCTTGTCGGCTGCCTTGGCGAACATCTGTCGTTCGATTGTCGTTCCATCGTTCATTAGTTCCATGATAAAATCTCCGTATGTAGAAAAAGAACCGCGAAGCGGTTCTTTTAGTAGTTTGATTATGATTT
>CAZPZR010000110.1:0-3421 GCA_964591105.1 uncultured Lachnospiraceae bacterium
GAGCACACGGTTCATACCCGTGGTGTCGCTGGTTCAAATCCAGTTCCCGCTACTTAGCAAGAAGTTTGCGAAAGCAAGCTTCTTTTTTTGTGCTTCCATGGTTTTCTAGTCTATACAAAAAAACACAAATCATTTATAATATGTGACATGGATAAGATTAGGAGGAAACAAACATGAATCATAAATCGAGCTTTATATTTCGAATTATTGCAGGTGCATACCTGGTGTACCAGGGTTTTTCCCTTTTGACAAAGGTGCTTAAAGATCGCCCAGAGAACCTGTTGTTATTTGTAATTATTTCTGTGATTTTTATTGTGGTAGGAGGAATCTTTTTTGTAACAACAGCAAAAGATTACATCAAGAGTGAGCGTGAAGAGATTGAAATCAAGTCTTACCAGGGAGAAACGGCTGTGGATACAGCTACAGTAGAATCAGATGAGACAGAGGGAGAGGAGAAGGAATCATGCGAGTAGGAATGGGATACGATGTGCATAAGCTGGTAGAAGGAAGAGACTTAATTCTCGGTGGTGTGAAAATTCCATACGAAAAGGGACTTCTTGGTCATTCCGATGCGGATGTGCTTTTGCATGCGATTTCGGATGCTCTTCTCGGTGCAGCGGCACTTGGAGATATTGGGAAGCATTTTCCAGATACAGATCCACAGTATAAAGGTGCAGACAGTCTGAAGCTTCTGGAACATGTTGGGAAACTTCTGGAAGAAAAGTTGTATGTAATTGGAAATATTGATGCAACGATTATTGCACAGAGACCAAAGATGGCACCACATATTCCTCAGATGCGTGAGAATATTGCCAGAGCACTTGGAATTGAGGTGGATCAGGTCAATGTAAAGGCAACAACAGAAGAAGGTCTTGGATTTACTGGAACAGGGGAAGGCATTTCTTCACAGGCGATTGCATTATTGCACACAATTGAAAATTATAGTTATGCCGTTGCTTCTAATGAAGAAGATGGATGCGCTTCTTGCGGTGGATGCAAGTGTGCAAGATAAGTTTGCAAAGATACGTAAGAAAATAGAGTGAGAAAGAAGAGAATGTGTATGAAAGTCAGAAAGCTGGAACGAGATGAACATTGCAAAACTAGAAGCTTATACGAGGCTGTATTTTCAGAGGACAGTACAGCATTTGTAGATTATTATTACACAGAAAAAGTGAAAGATAATGAAATCTATGTGGTAGAAGATGCGGGAGAAATTTGCGCGATGCTACATTTGAACCCTTATACATTAAGTGTGAATGGAAGAAAGAAACCGGCACACTACATTGTGGCAGTGGCAACAAAAGAAGAGTGCCGCAAGCAGGGATATATGAAGGCATTGTTGCAGCAGGCGATGCGTGATTTGTATGCAGCAGGCGAGGTATTTACCTATTTGATGCCAGCAGCAGAAGCTATTTATACACCATTTGATTTCCGAACAGTTTATGAACAAGAACATCGCTACAGTTTGAATGGAGAGGAACAAGAAGCAGGTGTTGAACGAACAGTAGTTAAAGCATCTGAGTATGCGGAGATTGCAGAGGCTGCGAATGAATGTCTGAAAAAAGAGTATCAGATATTTGCATGGCGCGACGAAGCATATGTAGAACGCTTGCAGAAGGAATGTGGAAGTGACCAGGCAAAATTAATGGTTTACCGCAATGATGGGAAGATTACAGATTTGCGAATCGAAGGAAGTGAGCCGGAGGAGGGCACTCCGAAGATTATGGCACGCATTTTAGATGTGCGAAGAATGTTGATGAGTGTGAATTTGAGAAGTCTGATGGCAGTTGCCTTCCACATTATAGACCCTGTGATTGAAGAAAATAATCGCTGTGTAGTTATTACGGGGACAGAATTTTCAGGTGTAATGCTGATGGATTCAAAACCAGAGAACAGCGAAGGAACGGTTACGATTGCAGCACTTACAAGTCTGCTGTTTGGGGCGAAAACTGTGGAAGAAATTTGCGGAGAAGATGGCGTGGAAATGTCAGAACGTATGCAGAATGAATTGAAAAAGATGATTCCGCTATCCAAGATTTACTTGAACGAGGTTGTGTAAAGCGGAAGAAAAGCAAAGGATTTTGAGTTGTTGAGGAATAGCTGAAAATCCTTTTTCTTTAGAAAATCTTTGGAATTGCTTGCGGGCGTTCTTTAGAAAAGTACAATTTAGGACGTAGCCTTTTTCAAAAAGGCTACGTCCTAAATTGAGAAATGCCCTGTACCTAATTGACAAATTTTCGATTTTCGCATATAGTATACCCTATACGAGAAAAACGTTGAACGGAAAGAGTAGCAGTGCATGGAACTGACAGAGAGAAACTGTCACCGGCTGAAAGCAGTTTTCAGGGAGATGCTTGTGAAGTGCGTCCGGGAGTTGATCTGGCGAACGTTTGTGCAAGTATGCGAACCAGTAGTTGGATACGTATTACACACGTTACGTGTATCGAGTGGATCGAAAGATCTATAAGAGTGGAACCGCGGAGGATGACTTCGTCTCTTAATGTGAATTGAGAGACGGAGTTTTTTTATTTGATAGGAATATGTCTCAATATGCCTCCAAGGGTTCTTTTACACGCAGGAAGGAATCTTTGAAAAGTTTGGAGGAGATGTAACGATGGGAATGATAGCGTATATTAAGGAAGAGATTCAGGTAATCCGAGAGAGAGACCCTGCAATCAAGTCCAACATGGAAGTGTTTTTATACCCGAGTTTTAAGGCGATTTTGCATTATCGCGTGGCACACAAACTGTATGTGAAGAAGCATTATTTTCTTGCACGTCTGATTTCGCAGAAAGCGGTCAGAAAGACAGGGATTGAGATTCATCCCGGAGCGACGATTGGCAAGGGACTGTTCATTGACCATGGAAGCGGCGTGATCATTGGAGAAACCGCAGAACTTGGTGATAACGTAACGCTTTATCAAGGAGTGACCCTTGGCGGTACTGGAAAAGAACAGGGAAAACGTCATCCGACGCTGGAAGATAACGTAATGGTGAGTGCTGGGGCAAAGATATTAGGCTCCTTCAAAATTGGCGAGAATTCCAAGATTGGTGCTGGTTCAGTGGTATTAAATTAAAGGAAGTGCCACCAAACTGTACGGTAGTAGGAGTTCCGGGAAGAATCGTTAAGAAAAATGATATCAAGGTTCCAAGAATTGACTTAGATCAGGTACATTTGCCTGACCCAATCAATACAGATATTACACTTCTCCAGGAAGATAATCTGCGACTGCATGAGCAGGTGAACAAACTGGAAAAACAGTTAAAGGAACTGAAAAATAAATCAAACTAGAAAACAATGTCATAGGAGGAAAATATGAAGATTTATAACACGCTAACAAAGAGAAAAGAAGAATTTGTTCCATTGGAAGAAGGAAAGGTAAAGATGTATGTCTGCGGACCTACAGTATACAACTTCATCC
>CAZPZR010000111.1:0-3382 GCA_964591105.1 uncultured Lachnospiraceae bacterium
ACTTAAAATATCATTTTTACGTGCCATTTTTCTCATCCTTTCTCATAAGACATGGCGGCCAAAAAACCGCTAAATCTACTTTATATTAATTTATAAAATTTACACAACTTTTTAAATATTAATCATTTACGTGTGACCAGTCAAGGATAACTTTTCCAGACTGTCCAGAAATCATTGCTTCAAATCCTTTTTCGAAGTCTTTTACATCGTAGCGATGTGTGATGATATCAGAAATATCAAGACCTGCCTGAAGCATTGTAGACATCTTATACCATGTATCCCATACTTTTCTTCCGTAAATACCGCGAAGATTTAAACCATTGAAGATTACTGTTTCAAGGTCAACTTTTGCATCTGTTCTCTGAAGTCCGAGAAGTGCAATCTTTCCACCATGTTTCATAGAATGAATCATTGTATGAAGACCAGCCTGAGATCCTGACATTTCAAGGCCAACGTCAAATCCTTCAGTCATGCCAATTTCTTTCATTACGTCTTCTAATTTTTCTTCTCCAAGATTTACTGCACGTGTTGCACCTAACTTCTTAGCCAGATCCAAACGATACTGGTTAAAGTCTGTAATTACAACATGTCTTGCTCCTGAGAATTTTGCAATTGCTGCTGCCATAATTCCGATTGGACCTGCTCCTGCAACTAAAACGTCTTCTCCCAACATATCATAGGAAAGCGCTGTATGTGTTGCATTTCCAAATGGATCAAAAATTGCATACATTTCTTCTGGAATGTTTGGATTGCATGGCCATACATTCTCCTGTGGAATTACAAGGTATTCTGCAAATGCTCCAGCTCTGTTAACGCCTACTCCCTGTGCATCTTTACAGTTCTCTTTGTGTCCTTCCAAACAGTTTCTACATTTTCCACATGTGATATGTCCTTCACCAGATACAAGATCACCAACTTTGAAGCCTTTTACGCCTGCTCCGACTTCAACTACTTCTCCTACGTATTCATGACCAACTGTCATTCCTACAGGAATTGTGTTCTGTGCCCATTCGTTCCACTGCCAAATATGTACGTCTGTACCACAGATTGCTGTTTTATGAATTTTAATCTTAACATCTGTTGTTCCAACTTCTGGAATTGGAACTCTCTTCATCCAAAGTCCTTCCTCTGGTTTTTCTTTTACAAGTGCCCACATGAGGCCATCGTTTCTCTCGCTCACTCTAATTCTTCCTCCCATTTTCTTCCGTCTCCCCAGACAGATTTTTTGACGTTATTCCTATTATAACACTCTCTCTTGACATGTACAATGTATTTTTCAACTTTTTTGTTCATATTGTCATTTTTTTCACATAGTTTTCATGTGTTTTATGTGTCTTTTTTACAAAATCTATATTTACAAATATAGGTTTCTTCTCTATAATAACCTCAAGGGCATTTTTGTACTTTATTAGGTACAAAATGTGTCGGGGAATTAAAAATCTATAGAGAAAGAGAGGAAGTAGAAATTTTTATTTCTACGAAAGTAACACATGAAAAATTTAATTTCAAAATGGAACAACATCAGCCTCGTAAAACGAATCATCGTTGGTTTGATTGTTGGTATCATCCTTGGACTCACAGTTCCACAGTTTACAGTAATCGCGCTCTTAGGTGACTTATTCGTAGGTGCTCTTAAAGCCGTTGCTCCAATCTTAGTATTCTTCCTTGTAATGGCTTCTTTGGCAAATGCAAAAGGTGCCTCTACTAACATGGGATTCATCATCATGCTTTACATGGTAGGTAACTTTGCATCTGCTCTCGTTGCAGTTATTGCAAGTAAATTAATTCCAGTAACATTGGTTCTTACAGAATCTACAACAGATATCGCTCCTCCAAGTGGTGTTGGCGAAGTATTAAAGAACCTCTTACTCAGTGTAGTATCTAACCCAGTTGGTTCTCTTGTTGATGCTAACTACATCGGTATCCTTGCTTGGGCATGTATCTTTGGTATTGCTTTAAAATCTGCAAGCCAGGCTACAAAAGATATGCTCAACAACGTTGCTGATGCAATTACACAGGCTGTACAGTGGGTAATCTCTTGTGCACCATTTGGTATCATGGGTCTGATCTTCAATACACTTTCTACATCAGGACTTGACGGATTACTTTCTTACGGAAAACTCCTTGGAGTATTAGTTGGTTCTATGTTAGTAGTTATTTTTGTTACAAACCCAATCATCGTATTCCTTTGCATCAAGAAAAACCCATATCCACTTGTATTCAAGTGCTTAAAGGGAAGCTTCATTACAGCATTCTTTACACGTAGTTCTGCAGCTAACATTCCTGTTAACATGGAACTTTGTGAAGAATTAGGATTAGACGAAGATACATACTCTGTATCTATTCCTTTAGGAGCTACAGTTAACATGGCTGGGGCTGCTGTTACAATCACAGTTATGGCATTAGCTGCTGCAACAACAACAGGTATTAGCGTTGACTTCGGTACAGCTCTTATCCTTTCTGTATTAGCTGCTGTATCTGCTGCAGGTGCTTCTGGTGTTGCTGGTGGTTCACTCCTCCTCATCCCAATGGCATGTGGCTTATTCGGTGTTCCAGCTGACGTAGCAATGCAGGTTGTTGGTGTTGGTTTCATCGTTGGTGTAATTCAGGACTCTATGGAAACAGGTATCAACTCTTCTACAGACGTTCTCTTCACAGCTGCTGCTGATATGAGAGCAAAAAGATTAGCTGCTAACAAAGCAAAATAAATCTTTACATAGTATAAAAAATACCGCCTCACATGAGGCGGTATTTTTTGTAATCATTTTTACCATTCAAACTTCTTTTCAAAGTAAGCGGCTAAATCTTCAATTTTAATTCTTTCCTGTTCCATCGTATCACGGTCACGTACAGTAACTGCTCCATCTGTCTCAGATTCAAAATCGTATGTTACACAGAATGGTGTACCGATTTCATCCTGACGACGATATCTCTTACCAATATTTCCACGATCATCAAATTCACAGTTATATTTCTTAGCAAGCTGTGCGTATACTTTTTCAGCACCTTCGTTCAACTTCTTAGAAAGTGGAAGCACACCAATCTTCACTGGTGCAAGTGCTGGATGGAAATGAAGAACTGTTCTTGTATCTCCACCTTCTAACTCTTCCTCATCATATGCGCTGCAGAGGAATGCAAGTACTACTCGGTCAGCTCCTAATGATGGTTCGATTACGTATGGTACATATTTTTCTTTCTTTTCATCATCGAAATATGTCAAATCCTGTTTAGAAACTTCCATATGCTGTGATAAGTCATAATCTGTTCTATCAGCAATTCCCCATAATTCTCCCCATCCGAATGGGAATAAGAATTCTACGTCTGTTGTTGCCTTACTATAGAAGCACAACTCTTCTGGACTATGATCACGGTAACGAACTTC
>CAZPZR010000112.1:0-3327 GCA_964591105.1 uncultured Lachnospiraceae bacterium
ACCAAGGCGACGCTCTACCGACTGAGCCACGGCAGCGTGCATACTATCTATGCAACATTAGTAATATACAATATTTCCCAAGGATTTGTCAACGCATTTCTCTGGATTTCCGAAGATTTCATGTTCTAGTCAGAATGCTTCTCTCCCTCCAGAATTCGCTGCGTCTTTGCCTTGATTCTTTGCAATGCATTATCAATCGTCTTTGTGCTTTTATCCAGCAGATTTGCAATCGTTTTGTAATCTGTTCCGAGCATATGGAGATATAATACTTTATTCTCCAGTGGACTTAGCGATTCCTCCAATTTTTCCTCCAAGCGGCTCACATACTCCTGACTGATCAGAATCTCCTCCGGATTCGTCTCCGTCACAGGTTCCATTGTCTCAATCAATGCCACCTTATCTTCATTCTTTTCATATAAAGATACGTAGCTGTTTAACGGACTATGCTTTTTGCGCTTCGATGCTTCAATCGCTGAATACATCTGTCTGGTAACGCACAGTTTCGCAAACGTGTAGAAGGAAGCTTCGGATCCAATCTTGTAATCGCGCACTGCTTTGAAAAGACCAATCATCCCTTCCTGAATCAAATCATCTGTATCACCGCCAAGAAGATACATGGCATTGGCTTCTTTGCGAACCAGATTCTTATATTTTTCCATAAGATAATCCATAATTGCCTGGTCCCCATCCCGAAGCTTTTCAATCAATTGTTCATCTGTCATCCCTTGATATCCTGCCATCTATCTTCCTCCTGTGATTATTCGATTCCTATACCATTCGCTGACGAACGATTTCATATGCCAGAACACCTGCCGCCACAGACGCATTCAGAGAATCAATATCTCCTTTCATTGGGATGCTTGCGATAAAGTCACAGTTCTCGCGAACCAGTCGGCTAACGCCTTCTCCTTCATTTCCAATCACAAGTCCAATCGCACCTTTTAAGTTCAGGTCATACATGGATGTTCCACCCATATCGGCACATACAAACCAAAGTCCTTTTTCCTTTAATTCTTCCATAGTCTTCACCAGATTTGTCACTTTGGCAACTGGTGTATAATTCAGTGCACCTGCGGATGTTTTTGCAACCGTCGCTGTCAGTCCAACAGCACGTCTTTTTGGAATAATTACCCCATGTGCACCAGCAAGATTTGCTGTACGAATAATTGCCCCCAAGTTATGAGGATCTTCAATATTATCTAACAGAATCAAAAATGGATCTTCTCCCTTTTCTTCTGCCAGTTTCAGCATATCTTCCACTTCTGCGTATTCGTAAGCTGCTGCCATCGCGATCACGCCCTGATGTCTTCCTGTTTCAGAAAGCTGTGACAAACGCTCTTTTTCTACAAACTGAATCAATGTATCATGCTTTCTGGCTTCACGTACGATGGTGCGGACTGGTCCATCCTGACATCCATCTAATACGTACAATTTGTCAATTGGCTTTCCTGAACGAAATGCTTCCAATACTGCATTTCTTCCTTCAATGAGATTTTCATTGCTCTGTTTTTTATGATTCCAAGATTCTTTCATACATGCTCCTTTATTCTTCTTCCAGACTATCCAGTCCTATTTTCACTAATTCCAGCATTCGTTTCCATTCTTTTTTCAAATATAAATATCCCATCAGTGCTTCGAATCCTGTTGCTCTTCGATAATCGGTTACGGACTGATTCTTGGCTGGTGACACACTTTTTGCGTTGCGTCCTCGCTTATAGATTGCACGTTCTTCTTCGGTCAAATGCTCCTGCATGGTGCGCATCATCAGAGACTGGGTCTTCGCCTGCACATAAGAGCTGGTTTCTTTGTGAAGCTGATTCACCGGTTTATTCCCGTGATTGACCACAATACTTTTCATGATCAGGTCATAAATGCTGTCTCCGATATACGCCAAAGTGAGAGGCGAATACTCACTGATATCCACCTCTCGCAACTGGAATATTTCCTGCATATAAGAATCAAACTGCCATTCTACGCTTTTTTCCATTGTACTCCTTCTCTCGTATCTTTCAAAATGATACCTTTTGCTAACAATTCATCACGGATTGCGTCTGCTCTTGCGAAATCTTTTGCTTTTCTAGCTGCCTGACGTTCTTCAATCAAACGTTCAATATCTTCTGCAAGGATTTCTTCTTCTTTGTCAACGATCAGTCCTAATACATCTGCCAATTTTACAAGTGTACCAAATAAACTTTCCATCATTTCTTTTGAGTTTTCTGCACTTGTGTTTGTGTTGATGTATTTTACAAGGTCGAAGATTGCTGCCACTGCATCAGCTGTATTGAAATCATCTTCCATTGCTGTTTCAAATGCATTTACATAAGTTTCTGTTCCTGCAACAATTTCTTTTTCCGCATCTGTCATTGCTTCTACTGTTGTATTCTTCATCAGATGTTTCAAAGTATCTGCTGCATTTACAATACGTTCCAGACCATTCTTTGAAGCTTCCATTAAGTCTGCACTGAAGTTCAATGGACTTCTGTAGTGTGCACTCAGCATGAAGAAACGAAGCACCTGAAGGTCATACTGTTCGCTGATTTCACGTACTGTACGGAAGTTTCCAAGTGACTTACTCATCTTGCGGTTATCAATATTTAAGAATGCATTGTGCATCCAATATTTTGCAAATTCTTTTCCATTCGCAGCTTCACTCTGTGCGATTTCATTTTCATGGTGTGGGAATACAAGGTCTTCTCCACCTGCATGGATGTCAATCTGTTCTCCAAGATATTTCTTAGACATTACAGAACACTCAATATGCCATCCTGGACGGCCTTCGCACCATGGAGAAGTCCAAGCTGGTTCTCCTTCTTTCTTTGGTTTCCAAAGTACGAAATCCAATGGATCTTCTTTTTCGTCTTCCCCTGTTACGAGCAAAGAACGTTCTCCTGAACGAAGATCATCTAAGTTCTTATGAGATAACTTTCCGTACTCTTTGAACTGACGTGTACGGAAGTAAACAGTTCCATTCTTTTCGTACGCATATCCTTTTTCTACTAACTGGCTGATCATCTCAATCATACCACAGATTTCTTCTGTTGCAAGTGGATGTGTTGTTGCAGCTTTTACGTTCATGCCTTCCATATCTTTCTTGCATTCTGCAATGTAACGTTTGGAAATTTCATCCGCAGATACACCTTCTTCGATTGCTTTTTTGATGATCTTATCATCTACATCTGTAAAGTTAGATACGTAATTTACATCGTATCCCTTGTATTCGAAATATCTTCTAACTGTATCAAATACAATCATTGGTCTAGCATTTCCAATATGGATGAAGTTGTATACTGTAGGTCCGCAGACATACATCTTTACCTTTCCTTCTTC
>CAZPZR010000113.1:0-3133 GCA_964591105.1 uncultured Lachnospiraceae bacterium
ATTCAGGAAGGTCTGATCAAGGCATGTGATGTGATCGATTTGATCATCGAGATCCTCCGCGGAAGTAAGTCTATCAAAGATGCGAAGGCTTGCTTAACACACGGGGAAGTGGAAAACATTACATTTAAGTCTAATATTTCAAAGAAAATGGCGAAAATGCTTCGCTTTACCGAACGTCAGGCAACTGCAATCCTGGAGATGCGACTTTACAAATTGATCGGTCTCGAAATTGATGCATTGATGAAAGAGCATGAGACAACATTGGCAAATATCGCCCGCTATGAAGATATCCTTGGAAATTACGATTCTATGGCAGACGTAATCATCGCGGATCTTGAGAAAATCAAGAAGGAATTTGCACGTCCAAGACGTACCGTTGTTGAAAATGGAAAAGAAGCTGTCTTTGAAGAAAAGAAAATTGAAGAACAGGAAGTTGTGTTCTTGATGGATCGCTTTGGATATGCGAAAACAGTAGATGTGGCTACTTATGAAAGAAATAAGGAAGCTGCAAATGCGGAGAATAAGCATATTGTAAATTGTATGAATACGGGAAAAATCTGTGTGTTCACGAACAATGGAAAAATGCACCAAATCAAGGTGCAAGATCTTCCATATGGAAAATTCCGCGACAAAGGTATTCCAATTGATAATGTAAGTAATTATGACAGTACACAAGAGCTGGTTGTATTTATTTGCGATTCCGAACAGATGCGATATGCAAGACTGATCTTTGCGACAAAGATGGGTATGATAAAAAAAGTAGATGGAAATGAATTCCAGGTAGCAAAACGAACCATTGTATCAACCAAACTTCAAGAAGAGGATGAAGTAGTAAGCGTACAGGTGATTTCCGAAAATCAGCAGGTAGTACTGCAGACGAAAGATGGATATTTCCTAAAATTTGCGGCAGAAGAAGTGGCTGAAAAGAAAAAAGGTGCCGTTGGTGTGCGCGGTATAAAATTGAAACGAAATGACATAGTTGAGCATGTATATTTAACAGAAGATGGACAAGAGTACATGATTATTTATAATGAAAAAGAAGTCGATTTACAACGCGTGAAAATGTCTAAACGAGATGGCAATGGAACGAAAATAAGGGTATAAAATTGTGGCACAGTGGAGAACACTGTGCTATAATTATTTAACAATATGTTTTAAAAGAAGCGGAAAAAATCTATTCAAACTAATTAATAGAAAAGAAGGTTACGACAAAATAATGATACAGGATATACAACCACATATTTATAAAAATGAATATAAACCATCCGTACCACAAAAAGACAGCGTGGTGCTGTTCTTCCATGGGAGAAAAGTATTGACGAAAGAGCAGGAAGAGATCGGGTATCTGTCCTATGCTGAAGCGGAACAACTGGCTGTCGCTGAGGAGACGCTGAGATATTTATTTTCCGTCGATGGCCGCAGTTATTACCTTGGAGAAGGCAAAAGGGTTGAGAAGGCGCTGGAACAGGGAGAACTGGAAGGATATCACTGGAGAGAAATTCATTTTTTCCGAGATGCGTTGCCGAAGGAACAGGCATTTGCGGGAGTAACGGGGTGGCAGCTTTATAATTGGTATGAATCCAGAAAGTTTTGCGGTCGTTGTGGCACTCGCATGGAACATGCAGAAAAAGAAAGAATGATGCATTGTCCGGAGTGCGGGCAGATGGAATTCCCAAAGATTTGTCCGGCAGTAATCGTTGGTGTGACTCATGGCAACAAAATCTTGTTATCAAAGTATGCAGATCGAGAATATAAAAAGTATGCACTTTTGGCAGGATTTACTGAGATTGGCGAGACACCGGAAGAGACCGTCAAAAGGGAAGTGATGGAAGAGGTTGGTCTTCGAGTGAAAAACATTCGTTATTATAAGAGCCAGCCATGGTCATTTAGTGATACGCTGCTGATGGGATTTTTCTGTGAGCTGGATGGTGAGCCAGAGATCACATTGGATGAGGATGAGCTGGCACTTGCAGAGTGGGTAGAGCGCGAAGCAATTCCAGTGAAGCCGGAGGACTGCAGCTTGACGAATGAAATGATTATTGCGTTTAAAGAAAATAAGAAAACCTCTTGATTTCTAAAAACAAGAGTGCTATACTTAAAATTAGTAACATAGAAATTTGGCAGAAGAGTGAACGCAAGTTCACTCTTCTTTGTTACTATGTACAGACTAGGTTAACATTGATGTAGAGAAGGAAGGAGATTAACATTGTCAAAGAGAGAAACTTATGAACAGAAAACAGAAGAGATTTTAATCCCGATTGTAGATGAATTTGGATTTGAACTCGTGGACGTAGAATATGTTAAGGAAGGCAGCACATGGTATTTGCGTGCGTATATCGACAAACCAGGCGGTATAACAGTTGATGACTGCGAAGTTGTGAGCAGAAGGCTGTCAGACATTCTGGATGAAAAAGACTATATCGATGATGCCTATATTATGGAAGTGAGTTCTCCAGGACTTGGAAGACCTTTAAAAAAGGAAAAAGATTTCAAGAGAAGCCTTGGAGAAGAAGTAGAGATTCGAACTTATCGTATGGTCGAAAAGAGAAAAGAGTTTATTGGAATCTTATCAACTTATGATGAGAAGACAGTAACGATTGAAGAAGATGGAACTAGCAGAACATTTGATAAAGGCGACATCGCGCTTATCCGCCTTGCATTCGATTTTTAATATTAGGAGGAGACAAGAATGAATACAGAATTATTAGAAGCGTTGAATATCCTTGAAAAGGAAAAAGATATCAGCAAAGAAACATTATTAGATGCAATCGAAAACTCTCTGCTTAATGCATGTAAGAACCACTTCGGAAAAGCAGATAACATTAAAGTAATCATGGACAGAGAAACATGTGATTACAAGTTATTTGCTGAGAAGACAGTTGTAGAAGAAGTAGAAGATTCTTTGGAACAGATCAGTGTAGAAGATGCTAGAAAAATCGATGGAAGTTATGAGCTTGGAGATATCGTTCATGTATCTATCGAATCCAAATCATTTGGACGTATTGCTACTCAGAATGCAAAGAACTTAATTCTTCAGAAAATCCGTGAAGAAGAAAGAAAAGTAGTATATGATCAGTACTTTGAAAAAGAAAAAGATATCGTAACAGGTATTGTACAGCGCTATGTTGGTAAG
>CAZPZR010000114.1:0-3085 GCA_964591105.1 uncultured Lachnospiraceae bacterium
TAGAACAACCCCCAACACACTGATCACAGATATAAGAACCAGAATCAAACACACCGGTTTTTCCGCCTTTTGAAGTTTTTTACTATTTCTTACTTTATCATTCTGAAACAAATGTCTCTGAAAAAAATTCATTGGAACATTCAGTACAAATGCAATTGCCCCACCTAATATAAATGGGAATAGCACGTGGAAAACAAATGATAACACTTCTAACACCACATCATATTTCCACAAACAAGCTACGCTTAAAATTGCAAATAAAATTATCTCCTTAATTTTTCTGATTGTTCTATTACTAATTTCCATATGCATCTTTCCTTATCTTGTTCTAACAAATTTCATGAACTGTATCACTGGCAGATTCATAAACGCAAGGCCATAAATCATAAGCATCTGTGAGAAGTTCAATGTTACTACTTTAAACACGCTGTGAAGCGCAGGAATCATCATAACTACTGTAATTAAAACCAGACCTAACGCAAATGCACCAATTAATGCCATATTATTCCACATTTTCTTTGAAAAAATAACAGGTTTCTTAGATTTACAGTTAAATCCATGCACCAAACGGCTCGTACAAAGTGTTCCAAATGCCATCGTACTTGCAAGCGTAGCACCGCCATTTTTATATCCAATAAAAAATCCAATCATTGTCATGATTCCAATAACCAAACCTTCCACGCCAATACTTGTCAAATAAGTCTTTGTCAAAATAGATTCGTTCATTGGACGTGGCTTCTCTTTCATCACTTCTTTTGAATGTGGCTCCAATCCTAATGCAATTGCTGGCAAACTATCTGTTAACAAGTTGATAAATAACAAGTGTACTGGCTCAAATGGCACTGGAAGTGACGCCAGGGAAGCAAATAGTACAACTAGAATAGCACCAAAATTTCCGGATAATAAAAACTGAATAGAGTTCTTAATATTTTGATAAATATTTCTACCATTTTCCACAGCCTTCACGATGGTTGCAAAGTTATCATCCGTTAAAACCATTGCAGCTGCATCCTTTGATACTTCACTTCCTGTAATTCCCATTGCAACGCCAATATCTGCCTGTTTTAACGCTGGAGCATCATTTACCCCATCTCCCGTCATCGCAACAATATTTCCTTTATCCTGCCAAGCTCGTACAATTCGAATCTTGTGTTCCGGAGAAACCCTTGCATACACAGAAATTCCTTCTACAAACTCTTTCAACTCTTCATCAGACATATCTTCGATTACTGCACCCTCACAAGCCTCAGAATCATTCTGTAAAATTCCAATTTTCTTCGCAATTGCAGATGCTGTAATCTTGTGATCCCCTGTGATCATAATCGGCTTGATTCCAGCTCGAATACATTCTTCTACTGCTAATTTAGATTCTTCTCGCGGTGGATCCATCATAGAAATCAAGCCAAGGAACACCAATTCATTTTCATCCTCAATTTTAAGTTCTCGCTCTTTTTCCAACCACTTATAAGCAAATGCTAAAACTCTCAAACCATTTCTTGAAAATTCCATGTTCTGACGCTCAATCAGCATTTGATCTTCTTCCGTAATCTTTCTTACAGTATCACCAATTCGAATATAAGACATACGCTTCAGAAGAACATCCACAGCGCCCTTAACAATCATAATTTCTTCTTCTTTTCCATTACGCTCAAATTTGTATGCTGTAGACATTAATTTTCGATCACTATCAAATGGAATTTCGGAACATCTCTGATACTGATTTTTAATTTCAGTCGGATTTTTTTCGTATTTTACACCAACTTGCAATAGTGCTGTCTCTGTCGGATCACCGATTTCCTGATCCTCCGTAATTCCGGCATCATTACATAAAATACTGCTATAAAATAAGAATTTCTGATTTTTATCATAAAAATCTAAGTTATCCACATCCATCTTTGTATTATCAACATAATAATTTTCGACTGTCATCTTATTCTGTGTCAACGTTCCTGTTTTATCAGAACAAATAATAGAAACACTTCCCAGACCTTCCACAGCCTGCAATTTACGAATAATAGCATGTTCCTTCGCCATCTTTTGTGTACCAAATGAAAGTACAATGGTAACAATAGAACTAAGTGCTTCCGGAATTGCAGCAACTGCTAATGCAACTGCAAACAAGAATGCATCGACAATTTCTCCGCCTCGAATAACATTTAATGTAAATAAAATCCCACAAAATACTAAAATAATAATTGAAAGTTTTTTTCCAAAATCATCTAAATTCATCTGGAGTGGAGTACGCTTTTCAGACGTATTCTTTAAAAGACTAGCAATCTTTCCAACTTCCGTACTCATTCCAATTTCTGTAACTTCATATGTTCCTCGACCATATGTTACAAAACAGCCTGAGAACACACGATTTGTTTGATCACCCAATGCAGCATCCTCTGGAACCTCATCTAAAGATTTTTCTACAGATAAACTTTCACCAGTTAATGCGCTTTCATCTACCTTCAAGCTAGCACATTCTATAAGCTTCCCATCTGCCGGAATACAATCTCCCGCTTCAACAATTACATAATCTCCAATTGTAACTTCTCTTGATGGAATCTGTACCATCACACCACCTCGCATTACCTTTGCTTCAGGTGCAGAAAGCTGTTTTAAACTGTTTAAAGACTGTTCAGCCTTTACTGTCTGTACCGTTCCTAAAATTGCATTCATTGTTATAACAACAAAGATTACAATTGCACTTTCAAAATCTCCTAAAAATCCTGATACAATTGCTGCAATAATCAAGATGATTACTAAGAAGTCTTTAAACTGTTCCAAAAAGATTTGAAACACACTTTTCTTTTTCCCCTCAATTAATTCATTCCAACCATACTTCTGCTGGTTTTGTTTAGCCTGTTCATTTGTTAACATAATTACCCTTCCTTCCTGCAATAGAAAATCAAATAAAAAAAGAGACCCCTATTGCATAATTAATAAATCATGCAATAAAAGTCTCACCATTTCATTACGATACGGATGAATATACATCGTACTGACGACATCGTAAACGTTAAAATAATTCAACGCAAGTTACTCCCTCTTATTATGTTTTAATATACATAAAATTTTTTTTGCTGTCAATAAAATC
>CAZPZR010000115.1:0-3056 GCA_964591105.1 uncultured Lachnospiraceae bacterium
GAATTCCATGTACAACTTCATCATTTACTGACACACAGATTGATGCCGGATATCCATTATAATCTAAGAAAGAAGGAATACAATCGTAACTACGAATGATTTCCTCCCCCAGACGATCAATGTCCAGTGTGCTCATTCCCGGATGCAATGCCTTTGCAAGTTCATCATGAACAATCTCTAAAATACGTCCGGCTTCTGACATCAATTCAATTTCTCTCGCCGATTTAATAGTGATAGGCATGACTCTACTCTCCTAAAATGTTTGTGATTGTCAGGAATACTTCTTCAATATCAACCGTACCATCGATTGTTTTCAGAATTCCTGCATTTGTATAATAATCAATCAAAGGTTTTGTTTGTTCGTGATATACGTTCAAACGTCTTGTAACAGTTTCTGGTTTATCATCATCTCTAAGAATCAGTTCTTTTCCACAAACGTCGCAAATACCTTCTACTTTTGTTGGTGCATATACCATATGATATGTTGCTCCACAACCAACACATGCACGACGACCGCCCATACGTTTTACGATATTTTCATCTGGAACTTCAACATTAATTGCAAAGTCTACCTTCTGTCCAACAGCTTTCAGTGCTTCATCAAGCTCTTCAGCCTGAGGAATTGTTCTTGGAAATCCATCCAATACGCATCCGTTCTGACATTCCGGATGTCTTAACTTATCAACAACTAAGTCTACCACTAATTCATCTGGTACAAGGAGTCCCTGATCCATATAGACCTTTGCTTTTTTCCCAAGATCCGTGCCATCTTTGATATTTGCTCTCAGGATGTCACCGGTTGAGATATGAGGAATCTTATATTTTGCTGCAATCTTCTTAGCCTGAGTACCTTTGCCTGCGCCAGGTGCTCCTAACATAATGACTTTCATGAGTTTTCCTCCCTTTATAGCATTTTAACCCGCGAAATAAATTCCGCGAGTCAAAAGCTTAATTATTTAAAAATCCTTTGTAATTACGTACAAGCATCTGTGATTCGATTTGTTTGATTGTTTCCAAAATTACACTGGCAATAATGATAAGTGATGTACCACCGAAGGATACCTGTGCACCAAATACTCCGTTAAAGAAAATTGGTACAAACTGAATAATCACTAAGCCACATGCCCCGATGAAAATAATATGATTTAAAATCTTATTTAAATATTCAACCGTTGGTTTTCCTGGACGGATACCTGGGATGAAACCACCATTCTTCTTCATATTATTTGCAATCTCGAGTGGATTGAAAGTAATGGATGTGTAGAAGTACGCAAAAAAGATTGTCAATACGATGTACAGAATCAATCCCCATGAGTACTGAAGCTTCTGAGGGTTACACCAGTTAGACTGATTTAAACCATTTAAAATCTGAGCTCCTAATCCTGAACCATTATTCTTACCAACGAAGGAAGCAATAACGATTGGGAACTGCATCAATGAAGATGCAAAGATCACAGGAATAACACCAGCTGTATTTACTTTTAAAGGAATATGTGTTGACTGTCCGCCTGCAAGCTTTCTACCAACTACCTTCTGAGAATACTGAACAGAAATTCTTCTTTCACCATCCTGGATGATAATAACGAATACGATTACTACCAAGATGATTGCAAGAATAATTAATGTAGCTAATGTTCCTTTTGCAATACTCTTTCCAATTACAAACTGTTCAAACAGAGTTGTCATATCACTTGGAATACGAGAAATGATATTGATTACCAATACGATTGAAATACCATTTCCAACACCTTTTTCTGTAATTCTTTCACCAATCCACATAAGAAATGCAGATCCCGCAGTTAATGTAAGAACTACAATCGCAGCATTTACGAAATTATATTCTGTAAGAAGTCCCTGGCGACCAAATCCTACTGCCATAGCAGTTGATTCGATCAATGCAAGTCCTACTGTAAGATATCTTGTCATTGCTGCAATTTTCTTTCTACCATCTTCTCCTTCTTTCTGCATTTCTTCCAATTTCGGAATAGCAATTGTAAGAAGCTGCATGATGATAGAAGAAGTAATGTATGGTGTAATACTCAGAGCAAAAATTGACATCTGTTCAAAAGAACCACCGGTGAAAGCGTTAAACAAGTTAAACGCTTCCCCGGAATTTTGTTCAAAAAATTGCTGAATAAACAGTGAGTTTACTCCAGGTGTAGGCAACTGGGATCCTAATCTAATTACGATTAACATCAAAAATGTGTATCCGAGTTTTTTACGAATATCTTTGATCTTAAACGCATTTCGTAATGTTTCTAACATTAGATCACCTCTGCTTTTCCACCTAACGCCTCGATTTTTTCTACTGCTCCTGCACTAAATGCATTAGCCTGAACTGTAAGTTTCTTTGTAAGTTCACCATTACCAAGAATTTTAACACCATCTCTTGGGTTTTTAACGATTCCTTTTTCGATTAATGTTTCAACTGAAACAACTGCATCGTTTTCGAATACTTCAAGAGCGCTCACATTGATTCCAACGATTGTTTTAGAATTTCTGTTTGTGAATCCTCTCTTAGGAATTCTTCTATATAATGGCATCTGACCACCTTCGAAACCTGGTCTTGGTGCTCCAGAACGAGCTTTCTGACCTTTGTGTCCCTTACCAGCTGTCTTACCATTTCCAGAACCGTGTCCACGTCCTCTTCTGAAATTATCACTCTGTTTTGCTCCATCAGCAGGTCTTAAGTTTGATAAATTCATTGTGACACCTCCTTATCTGAATACTAAATTATGCTTCTTCAACTTTTACCAGGTATTCTACCTGTTTAATCATACCTCTTGTTGCTGCGTTATCAGGCAGTTCAACTGTTTTGTTAACTTTCTTTAAACCTAAAGCTTCTACTGTTTTCTTATGCTTTGGTACAGCACCAATTGGAGATTTTACTAATGTAACTTTTAACATCTTAACTTCCTCCTTAGCCTAAGATTTCTTCAATAGATTTTCCACGAAGTTTTGCTACTTCTTCTGGAGTTTTAATTGCTTTTAAACCTTCAATTGTAGCAAGAACTACGTTCTGTTTATTGTTAGAACCAAGAGATTTTGTACGGATA
>CAZPZR010000116.1:0-3024 GCA_964591105.1 uncultured Lachnospiraceae bacterium
CAGGTCAGCTCAATGAAGAGACCCATTACGTACTTCACAAGTTGGATGTACCAGCACCGTCACTCTTACATAGTGTAAAACTTCAAGTTCGAGACATGGATATTCAGCACATTGAGGGTGTTGATCCAGATGTTTCCATTAAGGAGACTTGGGCAAAGATGCACGAACATAATACAAAGACAATGCCAGTATTGAAAGACGGAGAATTGATGGGGGTCATTTCTACAGGTGATATCGCAAAGTCTTATATGGAAGTGTATGATAATCGAGTTTTATCTGGGGCAAAAACTCATTTTAAAAATATCATTGAAACTTTAGATGGAAAATTAATCACTGGAAATTCTTCTGGAAGTTTTTCGAGAGGAAAAGTTGTAGTTGCAGCTTCTGATGCTTCGCTGATGGAAGAGATTATCGAAAAAGACGACTTGGTAATTTGTGGAAACCGACAGGAAGCACAGTCTTGTGCAATTGATATTGATGTTAGCTGTTTGGTAATCTGCAACAATGCGAAGATTTCAGAGGATGTAATCCGCAAGGCAGAAGATGAGAATATTCTGATCATTCAGACACCATATGATGCATTTACAGTGGCACGTTTGATTAACCAGAGTATTCCAGTTAAATATTTTATGAGTAAGGGTGATCTTTGTTCCTTTGGCATGTCTGATTATGTGGAAGATATTAAGGAAGTTATGGCGAAGTTCCGTTTCCGTGATTTCCCAATTGTAGACAGACATGGATATTTCAAAGGTTTTATTTCCAGAAGCCGTTTGATGAGTGTTCGTAAGAAACAGGTGATTTTAGTCGATCACAACGAAAAGTCACAGGCAGTAGATGGAATTGAGGATGCAGAGATTGTAGAAATTATCGACCACCACAGATTAGGAAGTATTGAGACGATGGGACCGGTATTTTTCCGAAATCAGCCAGTGGGATGTACGGCAACAATCGTAACACAGATGTACGAAGAAGAAGGAGTAGAGATTTCTCCAACAATCGCAGGACTTCTGTGTGCGGCAATTATTTCCGATACATTATTGTTCCGTTCTCCAACGTGCACACCATTAGATGAGAAAGTGGCACACAAGTTGGCGGAAATTGCGAACATCGATATGGAAGAATTGGCAACAGAGATGTTCAATGCCGGCAGCAGTTTTGCTGGAAAGAGTGCAGAAGAAATTTGTTTCCAGGATTTCAAACAGTTCAAGGTGAAAGATACAAGGTTTGGAGTTGGGCAGATTAACTCTATGAATTCCGAAGAATTGAAAGAGGTTAAAGAAATGATTGAGCCTCATCTTCCAGGAATTATGAATGAATATGGAATGCAGATGTTGTTCTTTATGTTGACAGATATTACAAAAGAATCTACAGAGTTGATCTGCTGTGGAGGCGGTGCTAGAAAATGTATCGCAGAGGCATATGACATTCCAGAAGATAGTGATGAAAAGATTATATTGAAGGGTGTCGTATCCAGAAAGAAACAGCTGATACCGACGCTTGTAGCGACAATGCAGCAGTAAGATGAAAGGGGAGGGAAGGGCAGACGCTCTTCCCGATTATTAATTATGGGAAGACAGATTTGGAAACCAGGTAACATGGTATATCCGTTGCCAGCAGTTATGGTAAGCTGCGCAGACCAAGAAGGAAATGCGAATATCATTACCGTAGCATGGACAGGAACGGTATGTACAAACCCAGCTATGCTTTATATCTCAGTAAGACCAGAGCGTTATTCTTATCATATGATTAAGGAGAGTGGCGAGTTCGTAGTGAATCTTACGACAGAGAAACTGGCACGTGCGACAGACTGGTGTGGGGTACGTTCAGGAAAAGACTTTGATAAATGGAAAGAGATGAACCTCACTAAAGGAAAGGCAGAGAAACTTTCCTATGCACCAATCATAAAGGAAAGTCCCGTGAACATTGAGTGTAAAGTTACCGAAATAAAAGAACTTGGTTCACATCACATGTTCCTTGCAGAAGTTCAGGCAGTACAGGTAGATGAAAAGTACATGGATAAAAAAGGAAAATTTGAATTGAATAAGACAGGACTTTTGACCTATTCTCATGGCGAGTACCATATTCTCGGGAAACCATTGGGAAGATTTGGATGGAGCGTGAAGAAGTAGGAAGCTTTTTACTTGTTTCAGCAAAATTAGTCACAAAAAAGGAGAAGAGTAATGGAGAAAGAAAAGAATTTACTTATGAAGTATAGGGGGAAATTGATTAAGTGGGGAATTATTGTTGTAGTATTGGTTGCGGTTGTATTTATGACTTTTTTGGGAGGTTATAAGAAAGCAACAGAAAAGCACAAAGAAACAGAGGCTGAATTGAAGCAACAAGTATCTGAATTGAAACGACAATTAGAAGAGGAACCTGTTTTGTGGGACGATATGCCAACAGAAGAAATTACAATAAAGCTTATTAAATCAAAAATTCAAGATGTTGGCGAATTAGTCACAACTGAATATTTGTACACAGATGCGGGGAAATTTGAAGATCTGAAAAAGATATTCGGTGTAAGTATTCCATTTACTACAAAGTCATTTATAGCTAAGTGGGATGGAATTATAAAAGCTGGTGTAAAGGTTGATGATATTACCATAGAAATCAATGACGAAAAAAAAGAAATTCTAATATATCTTCCAGAGGCAGAAATAAGTTCTCATGAAATTGTCAGTGATAGTATAGAAACTCTAGATGAGAAAGATGGCTTGTTTAATTCCTTAGATGTCAAGGATGTTAGAAAGTTTGATGCTGCTAATAAGGAAAGTATGGAAAAACGTGCAATTGAAAATGGAATCTTAGACAAAGCAAATGAAAATGCAAAAGAGATAATTGAAAAATTTGTTAATAACGATGCTGTTCAAAAACAAGGTTATAGCATTACATTTAAAAAGAGTAAATAATGAAAAAATGGGTATATCATGAGGTGACCCCAAAAAGTTAGACTTTTTTAGCGTAGCAGTTTTTGATATGTACCCTCTTTACTGGACATCCAGTAAGGAGGGTATTTTTATGCGC
>CAZPZR010000117.1:0-2994 GCA_964591105.1 uncultured Lachnospiraceae bacterium
GGGGAGCTATCGGCCTTTTGAGGGGAGTATAAATAATTAATAAGGGGTTGTAGAAAGTAACCTTCCTACTAGAAAATAGTATAATATAGTGATTCCCAAAAAGCAAGTTAAAAATTAAAAAAATCTTAATGTTTCGCCAGAAATCTTAAGATAAATTATAGGTTTTTGTTACATATTTTCAGAAAGCAAGGACATACTAAGTTTGTAACATCGGAAACAAACCGAGGAAATATAGTAACAGGAGGAAAAATCATGGCTAAAAACTATAGTTCATCAAATTCAAATTCTTCAAATCAGAATGCATCTAACAGAAATGCGTCTGACCGTAACATGGGGAACAAAAACGCAAGCAACAAGAATGCATCAAATCAGAATGCATCTAACCAGAACGCATCTGACAGAAATGCATCTGACAGAAATTCCAGCAACCGCTACTAATTAGCTAGAATGTCCACAATGTAAGAAAATACAGCCGGAGGTGTAAGAAAGCTGCACCTTCGGCTGTTTGTACATATACCATTGACAAGGCGCGCATTTTCCAAGTAAGATGTAGGAGTAAATAAAAAGTTAACCATAGAAAATGGAGAGATTATGAAGAAAATGGAATTGATTGCCCCTTGCCATTTTGGTTTGGAGGCCGTTTTAAAAAGAGAGATTATTGATCTTGGATATGATATAGCAGAAGTAGAAGATGGACGTGTGACGTTCTACGGTGATGAAGAGGCCGTATGTCGTGCGAATATTTTCCTTCGTACAGCAGAAAGAATTCTTGTGAAAGTTGGAAGCTTCAAGGCAGTGACGTTTGAAGAGTTATTTGACAAAACAAAAGAACTTCCATGGGAAGAATTTATCCCAAAGAACGGAAAGTTCTGGGTTGCAAAAGCAGCTTCTGTAAAAAGTAAACTTTTCAGTCCATCCGATATTCAGTCTATTATGAAAAAAGCGATGGTTAGAAGATTGCAGGAGAAATATCGCATTGACTGGTTCCCAGAAGATGGTGCATCCTATCCAGTGCGTGTATTTTTGATGAAAGATATCGTAACAGTAGGAATCGATACTTCTGGTGTGTCCCTTCACAAGAGAGGCTATCGCGAAGTGTCTGGAAAAGCGCCAATTACAGAGACATTGGCAGCAGCACTTATCATGCTGACTCCTTGGAGAAAAGACCGCATTTTTGTGGACCCATTCTGCGGAAGCGGAACATTTCCAATTGAAGCGGCTATGATGGCAGCTAATATTGCACCGGGAATGAATCGTTCCTTTACAGCGGAAGAGTGGACGAACCTGATTCCGAAAAAATTGTGGTATGATACAATCAATGAAGCCAATGAAATGGTAAATGATGATATTGAAGTAGATATTCAGGGATATGACCTGGATGAATCTGTTGTGAAGATTGCACGTAGAAATGCGCGAGAAGCCGGAGTAGATCATCTCATTCATTTCCAGCAAAGAGATGTGAAGGATTTGAGCCATCCGAAGAAATATGGCTTTATTATTACGAATCCGCCATACGGTGAGCGTCTGGAAGACAAAGCAGACCTTCCGAAGTTATATAAAGCATTTGGAGACAGTTACAAGAATTTGGACTCATGGTCTGCATATATGATTACTTCTTATGATGAGGCAGAAAAATATTTTGGCAAGAAAGCAGATAAAAACCGTAAGATTTATAATGGTATGTTGAAAACGTACTTCTATCAGTTTATGGGACCAAAGCCACCAAGAAAAGGGAAATAGAAAGAAGGCAGTTTGGATATGAGAAAGATTGTATTTGCAACAGGGAATGAACATAAGATGGTCGAAATTCGCATGATTTTAGCTGATCTTGGGATGGAAATATTGTCACAGCGAGAAGCTGGGATTACAGCGGATGTTGTGGAAGATGGAACGACCTTTGAAGAAAACGCGCAGATTAAAGCAACAGAGATTGCGAAAGTAGCGCACCAGATGCCGGGATTGGAAGAGGCAATTGTGTTGGCAGATGATTCAGGATTAGAGATTGATTATCTCAATAAAGAGCCGGGAATCTATTCTGCAAGATATATGGGAACCGATACTCCTTATGATGTGAAAAATCAAGCGCTCATCGACCGTTTGGCTGGTGTGCCGGATGAACAGAGAACCGCACGATTTGTGTGTGCAATCGCGGCAGCACTTCCGGATGGGACATGTGAAGTTGTGAGAGGAACGATGGAAGGAAGAATCGGTTATGAAATCGCAGGAGCAAATGGATTTGGATATGATCCAATCTTCTATTTGCCAGAATACCAGTGCACAAGCGCACAGCTTTCACCAGAGAAAAAGAATGAGCTGAGCCACAGGGGTGAAGGCTTAAAGAAAATTCGTGTGATTTTGGAGAAAAAATATGAGAATTCTGATTGTCAGTGATACGCATCGCATGCATAGAAATCTGGAAGATGTGTTGGAAAAAGTCGGTGAAATTGATGAAATGATTCATCTCGGAGATGTGGAAGGCGGAGATGACTATATAAATGCATTTGTAGATTGCCCAGTACATTTTGTGGCTGGAAACAATGATTTCTGGTCTGGACTTCCACAGGAAGACCATCTGTTTATCCGTGGACATCATATTTTTATTACTCATGGACATTACTATCATGTGTCAAGAGGGTATGAGAAACTTGCGGCTGCAGCTAGAGAGAAGAATGCGGACATTGTTATGTATGGACATACACATCGCCCATTACATGTAGAAGAGGATGGCTTACTGATCCTGAATCCGGGAAGTATTTCGCTGCCACGTCAGGAAGGCAGAAGACCATCTTATATGATTATGGAGATCGATGAACAGGGAAAAGTGGATGTGAAAATCCAGTATATGTAAAAAAATAAAAAAATCTAAAAAAAGTTGTTGACAATTAAAAAACACTGCTATATAATATGTCTTGTGCTTGAGAGAGCACAGAACAGAATAGCATCGGGGTGTGGCTCAGCTTGGCTAGAGCGCCTGGTTTGGGACCAGGAGGTCGC
>CAZPZR010000118.1:0-2686 GCA_964591105.1 uncultured Lachnospiraceae bacterium
ATTAACTATAGAACATTAAAACCTGAAAAAGACGGTCTTTTCTGTGAAAAGATTTTCGGACCTAGCAAGGACTGGGAATGTCATTGTGGAAAGTACAAAAAGATTCGTTATAAAGGTGTAGTATGTGACCGCTGTGGCGTTGAAGTTACAAAAGCATCAGTACGTCGTGAGCGTATGGGACATATTGCTCTTGCAGCACCAGTGTCTCATATCTGGTACTTCAAGGGAATTCCAAGCCGTATGGGGCTGATCTTAGATCTGTCCCCACGTACTTTGGAAAAAGTATTGTACTTTGCATCTTACATCGTATTAGATAAAGGTGAAACAGATCTTCAGTACAAACAGGTATTGTCTGAACAGGAATATCAGGAAGCAAGAGAAAAATGGGGAAGCTCTTTCCGCGTAGGAATGGGTGCTGAATCTATTCAGGAATTGCTTGCTGCAATCGACCTTGAAAAGGAATACCAGGAATTACAGGAAGGCTTAAAAGGAGCAACTGGACAGAAACGTGCTAGAATCGTGAAACGTCTGGAAGTTGTAGAAGCATTCCGTGAATCAGGAAACAGACCTGAGTGGATGATCATGAATAATATTCCAGTTATCCCACCAGATCTTCGTCCAATGGTACAGCTTGATGGTGGACGTTTTGCAACATCTGACCTTAACGACCTGTACAGAAGAATTATTAATAGAAATAACCGTCTGAGACGTCTCCTTGAACTTGGAGCTCCAGACATCATCGTTAGAAATGAAAAGAGAATGCTTCAGGAAGCAGTAGATGCCCTGATCGACAATGGTCGTCGTGGCCGTCCTGTAACAGGACCTGGTAACAGAGCCCTGAAATCTCTTTCTGATATGCTGAAAGGTAAGTCTGGACGTTTCCGTCAGAACCTTCTTGGTAAGCGTGTTGACTACTCTGGACGTTCAGTTATCGTAGTAGGACCAGAACTTAAGATTTACCAGTGTGGTCTTCCAAAAGAGATGGCACTCGAACTTTTCAAACCTTTCGTAATGAAAGAACTTGTACAGAACGGTGCAGCACACAACATTAAAAATGCTAAGAAAATGGTAGAAAGATGGCAGCCAGAGGTATGGGACGTTCTGGAAGAAGTAATCAAAGAACATCCAGTTATGTTGAACCGTGCCCCTACACTGCATAGACTTGGTATTCAGGCATTCGAACCAATCCTTGTAGAAGGTAAAGCAATTAAGCTTCATCCATTGGTTTGTACAGCTTACAATGCCGACTTCGACGGTGACCAGATGGCCGTGCATCTTCCACTTTCAGTAGAAGCACAGGCAGAATGCCGTTTCTTACTCCTTTCACCAAACAACCTTCTGAAACCATCAGATGGTGGTCCAGTAGCAGTTCCTTCACAGGATATGGTACTTGGTATCTACTACCTGACACAGGAAAGACCTGGTGTATTAGGAGAAGGAAAAGTATTTAAGAGCATTAACGAAGCAATCCTTGCTTATGAAAATAATGCAATCACACTTCACTCTAGAATTAAAGTTCGTGTATCTAAGACAATGGTAGACGGAACAGTGAAGACAGGAACTGTAGAATCTACATTGGGAAGATTCCTTTTCAATGAAATCATTCCTCAGGACCTTGGATTCGTAGATCGTGAAGTAGAAGGCAATGAACTTCTTCTTGAAGTTGATTTCCACGTTGGAAAGAAACAGTTGAAGAAGATTCTTGAAAAAGTTATTAACACACATGGTTCAACAAGAACAGCAGAAGTTCTTGATGCTGTAAAAGCAATTGGTTACAAGTATTCAACAAGAGCTGCTATGACAGTATCTATTTCTGACATGACTGTGCCACCACAGAAACCAGAAATGATCGCAAAAGCTCAGGATACTGTAGATAATATTACAAAGAACTTCAAACGTGGTCTTATTACAGAAGAAGAACGTTACAAAGAAGTTGTTGAAACATGGAAGACAACTGACGATGAGCTTACAAAAGCTCTGCTCGGTGGACTTGATAAATACAACAACATCTTCATGATGGCTGACTCTGGTGCCCGTGGATCTGATAAACAGATCAAACAGCTTGCAGGTATGCGTGGTTTGATGGCTGATACAACAGGTCGTACAATCGAGTTGCCAATCAAGTCAAACTTCCGTGAAGGTCTTGACGTATTGGAGTACTTCATGTCAGCGCATGGTGCTCGTAAAGGTCTGTCAGATACAGCGCTTCGTACAGCCGACTCTGGATACTTGACAAGACGTCTTGTTGACGTATCTCAGCAGTTGATCATTCACGAAATTGACTGTGTTGACAAAGATGCTGAAATCCCAGGAATGTATGTAACAGCATTCATGGATGGAAAAGAAGAAATTGAAAGTCTTCAGGAACGTATCACAGGACGTTACTTGTGTGAAAACATTTACGATAAAGATGGAAACATCCTCGTAAAAGCAAACCATATGGTAACACCAAAACGTGCAGAATTAATCATGAAAAAAGGTGTGGATGAAAATGGAGAAACACCTACAAAGATTAAGATCCGTACAGTTCTTACTTGCCGTTCACACACAGGTATCTGTGCAAAATGTTACGGTGCTAACATGGCAACTGGAGAACCAGTTCAGGTTGGTGAAGCAGTAGGTATCATCGCTGCTCAGTCTATCGGTGAACCTGGTACACAGCTTACAATGAGAACATTCCATACTG
>CAZPZR010000119.1:0-2559 GCA_964591105.1 uncultured Lachnospiraceae bacterium
GTGTTTTCATGGATATAAAAATTATTAAAAGTGAAAAAAGATTTTGTTCGTGCTGGATATAAAAGAAATGTTTCTGGGACAAAATTTTTAAAAGTATTTGAAAAAGAGATGAAGAAGAATGGAAATTCAACTTTTTGCTATGGTGCAGCAAAGTATACGGATACATTTTCTACCAAGAAATCTATTATGAAAGAAAGAGAAAAGCTTATAAAAAGATTTAGGAAGGTGTTTTCATGGATATAAAAATTATTAAAAGTGAAAAAAGATTTTGTTCGTGCTGCATGGAGGAACACGAAGTGAAAACCGCTCTTGTTGTGGAGTGTGCTACTTTTAAAAATAAACGAGTAAAGTATGAAGGCTCATATTTGTACTGCGATGTTGCTGAAGAATTTTATATGGATGAGAAACAGATGCAGGAAAATGATGTGAAGCTAAAAGATGCATATAGAAAAAGTGAGGGACTTTTGACCTCTTTTGATATAAAAAATATTAGAAGAACTTATAGTATAAGTCAAAGTGATCTGTGTACATTACTGGGATGGGGTGGGAAAACAATCACTAGATATGAAAGTCATCAAGTTCAAGACAAAGCACATGATACCATATTGAAAAAAATTGCAAAAGATCCAGAATGGTTTTTGACTCTTCTTTATGATGCAAAGTCGAGTTTGGCGTTGGAATCCTATCAAAAATATTTAAGGTCAGCAATGCTGTTGTATGAGCAAGATCAGGATGACTATTTGCGAAGAGCGATAGAAGCAAGCTATGTTAGATTCCAGGGGGCTCAGGAATTGCATGGAAATACGGAATTATCTTTGGATAAAGTTGTAGATGTGATAAGATATTTTGCGTCTTCTATTCATGTGACAAGTCTTTACAAGGTGAAATTGATGAAACTTATGTGGTATGCTGATGCGTTGGCATATAAGACTAGAAAATCAGCTATTACGGGATTGGTATACCAAGCACTTCCTATGGGAGCAGTTCCAATAGAGCACAATTCTATCATTAATTTGAAAGATGTTCCTTGTGAAGAAGTTGATATGGGTGAGACGATTGCATATCATTTTTCTCTGGAAGGAGAACAAAAATTTCCTAATTTGTCAAAGGATGAAAAAGAAATATTGAACCTGGTGATAGCAAAACTTGGAAAGATGAGTAAAAGTGAAATTGTGAATTTCATGCATAATGAACAAGCTTATGTTAAAACGCTTCCAAGAGATGTTATAGAATTTAAGTATGTAGACAGTTTACAACTTTAAACGACAGACAAAATGTAAAAAACTTCCCAAAGAACATAATTCCTTGGGAAGTTTTACTTGTACTATAGAATAATTAGAGAATTGTGCATCCTTCAAATTCTGCAAATTCAGATTTGTCTCCGCTTACACTTGCGTAGAAATCAATATTACATTCAGCAGAAAGTTTGTTCAACTTTTCAACAAATGTTGGAAGATTTTCTTTTGTTAAATCAGCATGTTTTAAGATGCCATCAATGAAAACACAGTCGATATCGTGATTTGCGCTTGACATACCATATAAAAATCCGATATATGCATCTGTATTAGTAATTGCTGGAAGGTCATCCAGGCAGATTGTACGGATATCAAAAGATACGCTTGTTGTATCGCGGTGTGTCTTTTTGATAAAAACTACATTCCCATTAGATTTTTTTGCCTGAGCGTTAGCCAGCTCAATCATTTTCTGTGTCTTTCCACTACCTTTTTGTCCGATTAATAAATTCACCATGGCTAGTTCTCTCCTTTATGTATCATATTGTACTGAACCTCAATCAGTACCTTTAACTATCTACTATTATACACGAAAGAAGTGGAAGGAACAACCTTAAAAAGGTGAAATTTCAATAAAAGTAGCTTATAGATTTTATCAATAAGTAATATTAAAATTAGTGATTTGATTTCTTGGGAAATAGGGGGTATTATAAGGTTACAAGATATTATTGTTTAAGTAGTCTTACTACTGTATTTCCTTCCATAAAATCCTTTGAGAGCGCCTACTTGAAGGATTTTTTGTTGTCTAAATTTAGATATGGCTAGATATGGCGGTGGAAAATGAAACTTCTACTTGACTTATTTTACTTGACTTTTTATAATAATTTAAGAATATGAGAAAAACATTGAAGAGGAGTATTAAGAGCCTATCGTTTTCAGAGAACTGCCGGTTGGTGCGAGGCAGCAACGTAATCTCCCAACTCGCCTTGGAGTTCAACTGTTAAAGTGCTCATGGTTGATGAGTCGTATAGATGGTTGCGGGTCTTCCCGTTATAGAAGTAATGAGTGCATGCATTCGATGAAGAATGTGTGAATGAGAGTGGTACCACGGAAATCAAGCCTTTTCGTCTCTTAAGAGATGAGAAGGCTTTTATTATTTTTATGGAAAAAAGCAGGAGGAAATGAAAATGTCAAAGACACCTTATAACCATAAGGCAATTGAAAAGAAATGGCGTGAAAACTGGGAAAAGAATCCAGTGAATGTCAAAGTGAATGAAGATGGAAGTCCTCGTGAGAAATATTACTGCCTGGATATGTTCCCATATCC
>CAZPZR010000120.1:0-2436 GCA_964591105.1 uncultured Lachnospiraceae bacterium
ACCTTGACATTGATGAAAATCAGATTATCCAGGATGTAAAATTTAAAACATTCGGATGTGGTGCAGCAGTTGCTACAAGCAGTATGGCAACAGAACTTGTAAAGGGAAAAACAATTCAGGAAGCAATGCAGGTGACAAATAAAGCAGTTATGGAAGCGTTAGACGGACTTCCACCAGTAAAAGTACATTGCTCACTTTTAGCAGAAGAAGCCATTCACGCAGCACTTTGGGATTACGCAGAAAAGAATGGAATCGAAATTGAAGGATTAGAAAAACCAAAGTCTGATATTCATGAAGACGAAGAGGATGAAGAAGAATACTAAGTCGGAGTTGCGTATGGAAAAGAAAAAAGTAGTAGTTGGGATGTCTGGAGGAGTAGACTCTTCTGTGGCAGCCTGGCTTTTGAAAGAACAAGGGTATGATGTTATCGGAGTGACGATGCAGATCTGGCAGGACGAAGAACCAGAACTTACCGAGGAAAATGGAGGATGTTGTGGATTGAGCGCCGTAGATGATGCGAGACGTGTGGCAGCATCTTTGGGAATTCCATATTATGTTATGAACTTCAAAAAAGAGTTCAAGGAAAATGTAATTGACTATTTTGTAAATGAATATTTGCAGGGGAGAACTCCGAATCCTTGTATTGCATGTAACCGATATGTGAAGTGGGAAGCGTTGTTAAAACGAAGCATGGATATTGGAGCAGATTATATCGCGACAGGGCATTATGCAAAAATAGAAGAACTTCCAAACGGAAGATATTCATTGCGTGTATCAGAAACAAAGACAAAAGATCAGACCTATGCGCTTTATAATCTTACCCAGGAACAGTTAAAGAGAACTTTAATGCCAGTAGGGGCTTATGGAAAAGATGAAATTCGCCAGATGGCGGAAAATATTGGGCTTCAGGTGGCGAACAAACCAGATAGTCAGGATATTTGCTTCATTCCAGATGGAGATTATGCATCTTATATAGAAGAAAATTCTGGAACAGAGATTAAGCCTGGAAATTTTGTGCTTTCAGATGGTACAGTTGTAGGAAAACACAAAGGAATTGTGCACTATACAGTTGGTCAGAGAAAAGGCCTTGGGCTTTCACTTGGGCATCCAGTATTTGTTCTGGAAATTCGACCAGATACGAATGAAGTAGTAGTTGGAAGCAACGAAGAGTCAATGTCCTGCTATGTGCGTGCAAATCAGGTGAATCTGATGTCTGTTGCAGAAATTACAGATGGAATGCGCGTGTGGGCGAAGATCAGATATAATCATCGAGGCGCCTGGTGCACAGTAGAACGAACCGGTGAAGATGAAATTCTGTGTACATTTGAAGAACCACAGCGTGCGATTACGCCAGGGCAGGCAGTTGTTTTATACGATGGAGACTACGTGCTTGGAGGCGGAACAATTATAGGAGATGAGTAACATGCGAGCAGATGTTCATATGCATACCAATTTTTCTCATGATTCAGAATCAACACCAGAAGAAATGGTACAGGGTGCAATTCAAAAAGGTCTGGAAATGATCTGTTTTACGGATCATTATGATAAAGATGATTTTGAATGGGGACCAGAAGATATTTTTGATCCGGAAGAGTATTTTAAAGTGATGGTTCCATTACAGAAAAAGTACCATGGGATTTTAGATGTAAGAATTGGTGTAGAACTTGGGTTGCAGCCACATTTGAAAGAATATTATAAGGAATTTACCGCAAAATATCCGTTTGATTTTATTATCGGATCTGTGCATAGTGTGAGACGCAGAGATGTGGCAGCAGGTGCATTATTTGAAACACTTTCTGATGAGGAAGTCTATCGAATTGTGTTAGAAGAGACGCTGGAAGATATTCGAGATTTCAAAGAATTTGACGTATTAGGGCATTTGGACTACATGACCAGATACGGAAAACAGAGAGAGCAGGCTTATTCTTATGCGAAATATGCAGATTTAATAGATGAAATCTTGCGAACTCTGATTGAAAATGGCAAAGGGATTGAGTTGAATATGGCAGGTTTAAAATACGGTCTTCCATATGCACACCCACACATGGATGTGCTGAAACGATATCGAGAACTTGGTGGTGAAATCATTACGATTGGCGCGGATGGACACAAGCCGGAGCACATGGCGTATGACTATTCGAAGGTTTCAGATATTTTAAAGGCTTGTAATTTTACGTTTTATACAGAATTTTCGTCTAGAAAGCCAGTTTTTAAGCACATTGAATAAAAATGCAAAAGACACTTGAAATTTTGTATTGAATTTAGTACAATACTAACAGTTGATGAATCTTTAACGAGGTAAAGCGTTTGAGATTTCATAAATAAATCAAAGGGCTGGGTACTCAGCCGGATACAATTAGGAGGAATTTAATCATGGCAGTAAAAGTAGCGATTAATGGATTCGGACGTATTGGACGTCTTGCATTCAGACAGATG
>CAZPZR010000121.1:0-2322 GCA_964591105.1 uncultured Lachnospiraceae bacterium
ACCGATACCACACTTACCTTCACCACCACCATGTGGATGGTCGTTAGGGTTCATAACAGAACCACGAACTGTTGGTCTGATACCCATGTGACGCTTACGTCCTGCTTTACCAATGTTGATCAGGTTGTGATCACCATTTCCTACAACTCCTACAGAAGCTCTGCAAACGATTGGAACCATTCTCATTTCTCCTGATGGAAGTCTGAGTGTTGCATATTTTCCTTCTTTAGCCATTAACTGAGCACTGTTACCAGCTGAACGAACTAACTGTCCGCCTTTTCCTGGGTAAAGCTCGATGTTGTGGATCTGTGTACCTACTGGAATTTCAGAAAGTGGAAGGCAGTTACCAACACGAACTTCTGCTTCTGGTCCGTTCATAACTTTCATTCCGTCTGTTAATCCCTGTGGTGCAAGGATGTATGCTTTTTCACCATCTTCATAGCAGATAAGAGCGATGTTTGCTGTTCTGTTTGGATCGTATTCGATACCAAGTACTGTAGCAGCGATTCCGTCTTTTCTTCTCTTGAAGTCGATTACTCTATATTTTCTCTTAGCTCCGCCTCCGCGGTGTCTAACTGTAATTTTACCTTGATTGTTACGTCCTGCCTGTCTGCTCTTAGCAGCTAACAATGACTTTTCTGGTGTTGTCTTTGTGATTTCTGCGAAATCAGAACCAGTCATCTGTCTTCTGGAAGGCGTATATGGGCGATATGTTTTAATTCCCATGATTGCTTCTCCTTTCAATCCTGTTTATTGTCACGGTTTCGTCCGTATGATTGCGATATCTTATAAACCTTCGAAGATTTCGATATCAGCGCTTTCAGCTGTTAATTTAACAATAGCTTTTTTAGTCTTAGCTGTTTTTCCATATTTGAATGTTCCACGAACACGTTTTTTCTTACCATCGTTGTTCATTGTGTTAACGCTAGCAACCTGTGTTCCTTTGAACATTTTTTCTACAGCTTCTTTGATCTGAGATTTGTTAGCTTCTGGGTGTACTAAGAAAGTATATTTCTTTTCTCCCATAAGTTCCATACTCTTTTCTGTTACAACTGGTTTAAGGATTACATCATAATACTGAATGTTTGCCATTATGCGTACACCTCCTCGATATTAGCAACAGCAGCCTTTGTAGCGATTACTGTGTTGTATTTTAAGATATCGTACACATTGATTGTATTAGTTTTAGCTGTTTTAACTGTTGGAATGTTCTTTGCAGATAATTCAGCATTTACATTACCATCTTCTAATACTACTAATGCTTTTTTAACATCTAAGTTCTTTAATACGTTAGCGAAGTTCTTTGTTTTGATTTCGCCAAATGCAAGTTCATCTACAACGATGAATTTGTTTGCTTCTACTGTAGAAGTAAGAGCTGATTTAAGAGCTGCTCTTTTTTCTTTCTTATTCATCTTGAATGAATAATCTCTTGGAGTTGGAGCAAATACTACTCCACCACCTGTCCACTGTGGAGCTCTTGTAGAACCCTGACGAGCATGTCCAGTTCCTTTCTGTCTCCATGGTTTTCTTCCGCCACCAGAAACTTCAGAACGTGTTTTAGCTTTCTGTGTTCCCTGACGATTATTTGCAAGCTGGTTAACAACTGCCATGTGTACAAGATGTTCATTAACCTCTACACCAAAAATAGCATCGTTAAGTTCGATTGTACCAACTTCTTTACCTTCGATATTGTAAACAGATACGTTTGCCATCTTAAGTCTTCCTCCTTCCTCGTCTATCCCTAGTTACCTTTAACTGCTTCTTTGATTGTTACTAAACATTTCTTAGGACCTGGTACAGAACCTTTAACAAGAAGTAAGTTGTTTTCAGCATCTACACGAACAACTTCGAGATTCTGAACTGTAACTTTTTTGCTTCCCATGTGTCCTGGCATCTTTTTGCCCTTGAATACTTTACTTGGATCAGAAGCAGCTCCGTTGGAACCTGCATGACGATGGAATTTAGAACCGTGTGTCATTGGTCCTCTGTGCTGATTATGTCTCTTAATTGCACCCTGGAAACCTTTACCTTTTGAAATTGCTGTAGCATCAATTTTATCTCCAGCTTCAAAGATATCAGCTTTGATTTCCTGTGCAAGTGAATATTCACTTACGTTTTCAAGCTTGAACTCTTTAACAAATCTCTTACCAGTTACACCAGCTTTAGCGAAATGTCCCTGTTCAGCTTTTGTTACACCATGACGATGAACGATTTCTTTTTTACCGCTCTTGTCTTTGTTGATGATTTTGTCTTTCTTGTCAACGAAACCAACCTGTACAGCTTCGTAACCGTCATTTTCAACTGTTTTGATCTGTGTTACTA
>CAZPZR010000122.1:0-2145 GCA_964591105.1 uncultured Lachnospiraceae bacterium
TTTTTATAGAATCGTAGTTGCAGATTCAAGATCTCCAAGAGATGGAAAATTCATCGCTGAAATCGGAACATACGATCCAACTTGCGAACCAAGCGTAATCAACGTAAAAGAAGAAGAAGCTAAAAAATGGTTAGCAACAGGAGCTCAGCCAACAGAAACAGTTAGCAAGATCTTCAAAATTGCAGGTATCGAAAAATAAGAATTACCCTGGAGGTGACACTATGAAGGAATTAGTGGAAGTAATCACAAAAGCCTTGGTAGATGATCCGGAGAGTGTAGTTGTAAACGAACGCGAAGACAAGAAAACAACGGTTCTTGAAGTACATGTAGCTGACTCAGATATGGGAAAAGTAATTGGAAAGCAGGGACGTATTGCGAAGGCTATTCGTTCAGTTGTAAAAGCAGCTGCAGCAAAGGAAGATAAGAAGGTAGTTGTAGATATTATGGATTAACGAGAAGGACAATTCCTTTTCATCAGGGACAGGTCCCGTATGAGACCTGTCCTGTTTTAATATGAGGAGAATTTGATGGAACAGTTATTACAAGTAGGAGTAATTACGCAGACACATGGGGTTCGCGGGGAAGTGAAAGTATTTCCAACAACGGACGACCCAGAACGTTTTTTGGATTTGAAAAAAGTGCTTCTTGATACAGGGAAAGAAACATTACCATTAGAGATTCAGAGTGTAAAGTTCTTTAAGCAGTTTGTAATCTTGAAGTTCAAGGGGATTGATAATATAAATGATATTGAACGCTATAAGAGATGTCCACTTCTCGTGACACGTGAAGATGCGGTAGAATTAGAAGAGGACGAATTCTTTATTGCGGACATGATTGGAATGAACGTTGAAACAGATGATGGTAAAGCTTTTGGTACATTGAAAGACGTTATGGAAACAGGAGCAAATGATGTCTATGTAATTGAAAGCGAGGAGCACGGAGAAGTTCTTGTCCCAGCAATCAAAGAATGCGTATTGGATGTAAATATTGAAGAACAGAAGATGATCATTCACTTGATGGATGGTTTGGTGTAGAGGTGGCAGAATGCAGTTTTACATTATGACTTTATTTCCAGATATGGTAATGAATGGATTGAATACCAGCATTATAGGAAGAGCAGTTGCAAAAGGACTGCTTTCTATTGAAGCGATTAATATCCGTGACTATGCATTTAACAAGCACAATAGTGTGGATGATTATCCTTATGGCGGAGGTGCCGGGATGTTGATGCAGGCAGAGCCGGTTTACCAGTGTTACCGCGCAGTAGAAGAAAAAGTTGGAAAGAAGCCCCGTGTGGTATACCTTTCCCCACAGGGAAAAACTTTCAATCAGTCAATGGCTGAAGAGTTTGCGAAAGAGGAAGAATTGGTATTCCTTTGCGGACACTACGAAGGTATTGACGAACGTGTGCTGGAAGAAATTGTTACAGACTACGTTTCCATTGGAGATTATGTTCTCACTGGTGGGGAGCTTCCATCTATGATCATGGTGGATGCAATTTCGAGATTGATTCCAGGAGTGCTCCATAATAATGCTTCTGCGGAATTTGAAAGTTTCCAGGATAATTTGTTGGAATACCCACATTATTCAAGACCAGAAACCTGGCATGATAAGAAGGTTCCACCAGTGTTATTATCCGGTCACCATGTGAACATTGAAAAGTGGAGACGAGAGCAATCTGTTATCCGAACAGCAAAAAATCGTCCAGATTTACTGGAAAAGGCGGAGCTTACGCAGAAGGAAAAAGAACTTGTGAAAGAAATCGTCGAAAAAAGAGAAGAAAATCCTTGCAATGATGTATAGGATGTGGTAGAATATAGCATGTTGTGAAGAAAAAGAGATGGTCCTCTGATACAGAAGTATTAAGAACGTCCAATTAATGAGGAGGTCACACATAATGAACGAAATTATTAGAAACATTGAAGCTGAACAGCTCAAAGAAAAAGCACCAGAATTTAACGTTGGTGATACTGTAAAAGTTTACGGTAAAATTAAAGAAGGAAACCGTGAAAGAATTCAGGTTTTCGAAGGTACAGTTCTTAAAAAACAGGGTGGAAGTACAAGAGCAACATTCACAGTAAGAAAGTTCTCTAACGGAATCGGTGTTGAAAAGACATGGCCATTGCACTCTCCAAACGTTGAAAG
>CAZPZR010000123.1:0-2127 GCA_964591105.1 uncultured Lachnospiraceae bacterium
AAATTGCTCGCGCCAGCAATATTCTCTGTCTCTGTCCATCACTGATTGCGTCATAACTTCTCTGTGCAAGATCCAGCACATTCACCTGTTCCATCGAGCGATTCACGATTTCCTCATCTTCTGCGGATAATACTCCCAGATGATTCGTATATGGATAACGTCCAGATGCTACTACCTCGCGGCAAGTCATAAGTTCTGGCTTAATGCGTTCTGTCAGAACGACCGCCATTTTCTTCGACAATTCTTTATAAGATAACTGTCCAAGTTCATCTTTTCCCACAAAAACAGTTCCATGAATGGCTGCAAGATGTTTGGTAATGGATTTTAAAATTGTAGATTTTCCTGACCCGTTCGGTCCAATCAATGTAACAATTTCTCCCTGTTCAATTCCAATGGAAATGTCATGGATCAACGTTTTTCCATGATAGCCTACTGCCAGGTCTTTTGTTTCAAAATATATACTCATGATCTTCCATCCTTATGTCTTCTTAACAACATAGCAATTACAATCGGTGCCCCAAAGATAGAGGTGACTGTACTAATATTTAACTCGGTCGGCGCAAATGCTGTTCTTGCAATCAAGTCACAGAACATACAAAATACTGCTCCACCCACGAAGGTCGCCGGAATAACGATCAGCGGTTTTGCTGTATTCAATCCTCGCTTAATCAGATGTGGCACTGCAATTCCTACGAAGGAAATCGGACCTGCAAATGCAGTCACAGTCGCAGACAGCACACTGGATAACAGGATTAGCACTACACGGAAGAATTTCACATTTACTCCCATACTCTGTGCGTAAGCCCTTTTGAACTTCAAAAAGTTCCTCTGCTTTTTCCGGCTGATCAACCATTTCTCCAATCACTTTCACCCATTCTGTTTTTGCCAATGGATGTTTTTCATAATTAGAGCGTTCGATAAATACTGGAATTCCCATTTCTTCTAATTTTTCCAAAACTTCCGGGTTGTGTAAGATCATCGTAGATTCCAGTGCAAGGTCACAAGACTCAGATACTAACATTTCATAGTCTGGTTCTGAGTATTTTCCGGCAAACAATAAATTACCTTTTTTCATTGCTTCCACAGCGGCATCAATATACCATCCATCTTCTTTTGTTCCTGAAAGACGAAGTACATCCATCACATCCATAGATGCAAAGAAGCACATGGAAGATGTTGCCTGAATATAAACATTGTCTAATGGTTTCTGAATCACTGTTACGCTGTCTGGAAGATCCGTCGGAATCTCCCCACCTTCTGGAATTAAAATATAATCTCGTCCATCATATACACGGATTACAGAGTATCCTCCTTCGTAACGATAGATTTTAAAGCGTTCTGCATATTCTAAGTTCACCGTTGACTCATAGGTTAATCCTTCAATCTCCGGTGCGTTCGGGTCAAGCCCTGTCTGACTCTCTGCCTGCTGCGCATCCCCGGAGGCTCCATCGGAACTTCCGGTTGAACCGCATCCTACACAGAGGCCTGCCAGCAGTGCCGCAAGCAGCACTGCAACCAAACCTTTTTTTCATTCCTTATTCTCCCTTCATCTTACGCATCTTTGACACAGCATAAACTGTTCCACCTACTGCGTAAATGCATACAAGAATCAGTAAAACAGTTAATACTTTCACTAAAGTATCATTATTCTGTGTTGCTGTTACTTTTGCTGTTTCTGTATCGCTTTCTGCCTCATCATAGAAAGAACCCCAGCCGCTTTCTGTTGCTGCTTCAGTTTCTCCATTTTCTGTTTCATCCACACTTGCAGCTTCCAATTCAATGGTATCTTTCAGTGTTGCTTCATTTGTTGTACTTGTAGATTTCTTTGTATTTGTTGTAGTAACTTTCGTTCCATCAATAAAGCAATATAATGTGTAATCCACAACATATGGCTGAGACATTGCTGTTGTCTCTGCGGAAATATTTGTCTTTCCATTTAAATTTACAGGAATTGTAAATGTTGAATTTCCGCCTTTATTTTCGTTGTATACTTTCTTTCCAAGTGACTGAACCCATGTGAAGTTTGGGCTGCTGAACATAATCGTTGCTGTTGCTTTTCCATTTTTAACAACTACTTTGTTACATGTAATTGTTGCTCGTCCAGAACCACCTGTAAATCCAAATTCT
>CAZPZR010000124.1:0-2043 GCA_964591105.1 uncultured Lachnospiraceae bacterium
ATACCTTCCAAATCCTGTGTTGTCATTCTTTCACGAACAACTCTTTCCAGTCTTGAAAGACCAATTCTGTACTGGTTCTGTAAAAGTTCACCAACTGCACGAATACGTCTGTTACCAAGATGGTCGATATCGTCATCTGTACCAAGACCATATTCAAGGTGCATATTATAGTTGATAGATGCAAGGATATCTTCTTTTGTGATATGCTTTGGAATCAAATCATGGATATCTCTCTTAATTGCATCTTTTAATTCATCAATATCTCCTGCTGATTCTTCCAAGAGTGATGCAAGTACTGGGTAGTATACTAACTCAGATACACCAACTTCTTCTGGGTCGATATCAACAACTGCTGCAAGATCCACTGCCATATTAGAAAGAACTTTAATCTTTCTTTCTTCTTCTGGTCTATCAATCCATACAAATGGAACTGCATTGTTCTGGATTGTATCTGCAAGTTCTCTTGTCACTCTTGTTCCAGCTTCTGCAAGAACTTCACCTGTCATTGGGCTTACAACATCTTCTGCAAGTACGTGTCCTGAAATACGGTTCTTAAGAAGGAGTTTTTTGTTAAATTTATAACGTCCAACTTTCGCAAGATCATAACGTCTTGGATCAAAGAACATACTTGTAATGAGACTTTCTGCGCTATCTACAGCAAGTGGTTCACCCGGACGAATCTTCTTATATAATTCAAGAAGACCTTCATGGTAACTTGTTGCAGCATCTTTCTCAAAACTTGCAAGAATCTTTGGTTCTTCACCAAATAATTCGATAATTTCAGGATTTGTTCCAATACCAAGCGCACGAATAAGCACAGTAATTGGAACCTTTCTTGTTCTATCTACTCTTACATAGAAAACGTCATTGGAGTCAGTTTCATACTCCAGCCATGCCCCACGGTTAGGAATTACTGTAGAAGAATACAGTTCTTTACCGATTTTATCATGTGCAATCGCATAGTAAATACCAGGTGAACGAACTAACTGGCTAACGATTACTCGTTCTGCTCCATTAATTACGAAAGTTCCTGTACTGGTCATCAGTGGCAGGTCACCCATAAAGATCTCATGTTCATTTATCTCATCTGTTTCCTTGTTGTGGAGTCTCACTCTCACCTTAAGTGGTGCTGCGTAAGTAGCATCACGCTCTTTACACTCTTCGATTGTGTACTTTACGTCATTCTCGCATAATGTGAAATCCACAAATTCCAGGCTTAACTTACCGCTGTAATCAGAGATTGGTGAAATATCTGCAAATACTTCTTTTAATCCCTCATCCAGAAACCACTGGTAAGAATCTTTCTGAACTTCGATCAGATTAGGCATTTGAAGAACTTCTTTTTGTCTGGAATAGCTCATACGAGAACTTTTTCCGCTTTTGATGGGACGAATTCTGTTTTTCTCCATATTGACGTTCACTCCTCATTTATTTTTTTGTGGGCCGCCGACTGCCCGAAAACATTACATTTCCATCGAGAAACAGGGCTTATTCTATCGTTTCTCACGCAATACCATGGCATAACATTTCCATAATAGTGCATTTTTGAATATAGCACAGATATGTCAAGCTTGTCAATAACTTTTTTAATTTTTTACAAAAAAAGAACTGTTCCATACGGAACAGTTCTTTGTGAAATTCAGATGAATTATTTAACTTCAACCTGAGCTCCTTCAGCTTCAAGTTTTGTTTTGATTTCTTCAGCTTCTTCTTTAGAAACTCCTTCTTTGATTGTCTTTGGAGCTTCGTCAACAACTGCTTTAGCTTCTTTAAGTCCAAGTCCTGTGATTTCACGAACAACTTTGATAACTTTAACTTTAGAAGCACCAGCTGATGTTAATACTACATCAAATTCTGTTTTTTCTTCAGCTGCTGGAGCATCTCCACCTGCTGCTGCAACTACAACACCTGCTGCTGCAGAAACACCAAATTCTTCTTCACAAGCTTTTACTAATTCATTTAATTCTAATACTGATAATTCTTTGATTGCATCAATAAATTCAGCTACTGTTAATTTTGCCATTTTATTTTCCTCCATAATTA
>CAZPZR010000125.1:0-2038 GCA_964591105.1 uncultured Lachnospiraceae bacterium
GTATACAGTTACTTTTTTACCATCTACTACTTCTTTTACTCTCTTGCCATCTTTGTCTTTACGAGCAACTTTAGCTGTTACAGTAACTTCTTCGTAGTTGTCTTTTTCTTTTACTGCTAAAGCGATAAGTCCTTCAGCGATGCTGCGGATTTCTTTTGCTTTTGCTTCTGTAGTTTTGATTTTACCATTGTTAAGCAATGCTGTAACCTGGTTTCTTAATAAAGCTTTTCTCTGGCTTGATGTTCTGCCGAGTTTTCTATATTTTGCCATTTTTTTAATCCTCCATATTAACACTTGGTTATGCTTCTTCGGGCTTACTAGCCAAATGCTCCGCTGTGCCTTCGGTCTTATCAGCGGACGGCATTTTTACGAGGAATCTCTCTGGAACATTGCCCAGAAAGCATACGGATTTTGTCCGTTTTTATTCTTCCCCTTTGCTGAGAGCTAATCCCAGTTCATCTAATTTAGCAAGTACTTCTTCTAAAGACTTACGTCCAAGGTTACGTACTTTCATCATATCTTCAGATGTTCTGTTTGTAAGTTCTTCAACTGTGTTGATACCAGCTCTCTTTAAGCAGTTGTATGAACGAACTGATAATTCTAATTCATCAATGCTCATTTCAAGCACTTTTTCTTTTTCATCGTCTTCTTTTTCGATCATAACTTCTGCAGCCTGAGCTACTTCAGAAAGGTCGATGAAGAGTTTCAAATGCTCGCTTAATACTTTTGCAGCTAAACTTACTGCTTCGTCCGGAAGTAATGTTCCGTTGGTATATACATCTAATGTTAATTTATCAAAATCTGTAATCTGACCAACACGTGTGTTTTCTACTGTGAGATTTACACGTTCAACCGGGGTATAGATAGAATCAATCGGAATTACTGTGATAGGTAATTCATCGTCTTTATTCTTATCAGCACTTACATATCCACGACCATTTGTGATAGTCAATTCCATGTATAATTTGCTGTCTGCCCCACCATTTAAGGTTGCGATGACTGTTTCAGGATTCATGATTTCAATATCCTGATCAACCTGAATGTCTGCTCCAGTTACAACACCTTCACCTTCAAACTCGATATAAGCAGTCTTTGGTTCATCTGTTTCAGATGTGTTCTTGATTGCTAAAGTTTTAAGGTTCATGATGATTTCAGTAACATCTTCCTTAACCCCTGGGATGGAACTAAACTCATGCAAAACTCCATCAATCTTTACTTTGCTAATTGCAGATCCTTCACCTTCAAACTCGATATAAGCAGTCTTTGGTTCATCTGTTTCAGATGTGTTCTTGATTGCTAAAGTTTTAAGGTTCATGATGATTTCAGTAACATCTTCCTTAACCCCTGGGATGGAACTAAACTCATGCAAAACTCCATCAATCTTTACTTTGCTAATTGCAGATCCTGGTAAAGATGACAGCATGATTCTTCTAAGGGAATTTCCCAATGTTGTACCATATCCTCTTTCAAGAGGTTCTACAACGAATCTTCCATATTTTTTATCTTCTGAAATTTCAGTTATTTCAATATTAGGTTTATTAAAATCAAACACTAGGTCCACCTCCTGTGGTGCTACGGGTTATTATTTAGAATATAATTCGACGATTAACATTTCATCTACAGGAACATCAATCATTTCACGGCTTGGAAGTTCTTTGATTGTTCCTTTTAAGTTTTCAGCATCTACATCTAACCATTCTGGTACAAGACGTCCGCCTGTAACTTCTACGATTTCTTTATATCTTGGTGAGCTCTTCTTAGCTTCTTTGATTTCGATAACATCTCCAGCTTTGATTAAGTAAGATGGAATGTTAACCTGTTTTCCGTTTACAAGAACATGCTTGTGGTCAACGATCTGTCTAGCTTCACGTCTTGTTCTAGCAAATCCCATACGGAATACAACGTTATCTAATCTTGTTTCGAGCATTCTCATGAGGTTTTCACCTGTCATACCGCTCATACGCTGTGCTTTTTCAAAGTAGTTTCTGAAAGGTTTTTCTAATACACCATAGATAAATTTAGCTTTCTGTTTTTCACG
>CAZPZR010000126.1:0-2028 GCA_964591105.1 uncultured Lachnospiraceae bacterium
GCTTAATATCCATTTCATTGAAAGATGGGCAAGAAGCAGAACATTTTCCGCATTTCATACATTTTAATGGATTCACTCCACTGATTTCTTTGATCTGTTCTGCCTGTGACTTTGCATTTCCCATTACTTCGCCACCTCCTCTTTCACGCCAAGAGCTTCTGCCAGTAATTCGGTGAAATAGTAAACAGGAAGCTTTCCGTTTCCGCTCTTGTCCAAGTTGTATAAGCACAGTGGACAGGCTGTAATCAGCATCTCTGCTCCAAATCCAGCTGCGCTGTCCATAATCTTATCGCACATGTTTTTTGACATTTCTTTTTCTTTCAGAGAAATGTATCCACCGCAACATTCGTTTCGATATGGATAAATGACTGGTTCTGCGCCGATTGCTCGAATAAAGTCTTCGATAATCGTTGGATTTTCCGGATTATCAAATCCAAGAATCTTTCCAGGTCTTAACAAAAGGCATCCATAGTATGCTCCGATTTTTTTGCCAGTCAGAGGTTTTTTAACCGCCTCTTTGATCTTATCAAATCCCACTCTGTCGCGAAGTACTTCCAAATAATGGAGTACATTCGTTTCTCCTTCATATGGTTCTTCAAGCTGCATATAGTTGTTTGCTCTTGTACGAATATCTTCTACATGCTTCATGTCATCATTGACACGTTTGATCACATGATGGCAAGCAGAACAAATCGTTACCAATTCCTGACCTTTTTCTTTTGCTTCGTTCAATGCACGAACGGAAGAAAGCTTTGATGCAATCTCATCCGTTCCCAGTGGATAAACACCACCACAGCACTGCCAGTTTTCTATTTCTTCCAGCTCAAATCCCAGCGCTTTTGCAGAAGCTCTGGCATATGTATCCAGATCTTTCGCTTTGGTTCTCAGGGTACACCCTGGATAATAGCTGTACTTCATATGTCTCATTGTCCTTTCTTATGCAAGATCTATCTGTGCGATGACTGCCTTGAGTGCATCTGCACTTGCTTTCAATTTCACTAATTCTTCTTCTGTCAGTTCCATCTCAACTTTGCCCTGAATTCCTTTTGGACCAACTAATGTTAATGTGCTGAGACAAACATCATCGATTCCGTATTCTCCGTGCAACATAGAGGATACTGTTGCCATAGAGTCTGAAGCTGCAAGTAATCTTCCGCATAATTGACAGACTGCGCGAGATACTGCATAGAATGTTGCTCCCTTGTTAGCAATTACCTGTCCTCCAGATTTGCGAACATAGACTTCCATGCCAGCCTTATCTAATGGTTCAATTTCCTTCGCTTCGCTCATCAGCTTGTAGTATTCATCGATGTTCATACCAGAAATATTTGCTTTTGACCATGGTACAAATGATGTATCTCCATGTTCTCCGTACACATACGCATGAATATTTTTCTGAGCAACTTTGAAATGTTCTGAAAGTCCACAACGAAGTCTTGCTGTATCCAAAAGTGTTCCTGATCCGATGATCTGGTTCTCTGGAAGTCCAGAAATCTTTGTAAATACATAAGTCATAATGTCAACCGGGTTACTTACGATAATGTAAAGAGCGTTTGGTGCTGCCTGAACGATTTCTGGTGTAATACTCTTTAAGATGTTTACATTTGTCTGTGTCAATTCAATTCTTGTCTGTCCTGGTTTACGGGCAATTCCTGATGTAATAATTACAATATCAGAACCTTGCGCGGCTTCATAACTTCCTGCCACAATTGAAATTGGATCGCGGAAACATGTTCCCTGCTCGATATCCATTACTTCTCCGTCTACCTTCTCCTTGTTGATGTCGATCAACACAATCTCTGATACAAAATCTTCGTATGATAATGTGTATGCAATTGTTGATCCTACGCTTCCTGCGCCAATAATCGTAATCTTTCTTCCCATAGCGCTAATCTCCTTCTAGTCGTTAATTTTTTAACATCAAGTTGCGAAAAAAAAGTGAAATCCTCTGTTCGATTTCATGTTTAATATATTACCATAGCAAAGTTTTTTTCTCAATCTTTTTCGTTATTTTTTTAACCATATTGT
>CAZPZR010000127.1:0-1860 GCA_964591105.1 uncultured Lachnospiraceae bacterium
TTCTTGATTCCTGCCATTTCGATTACCGCACGCGCTGGACCACCAGCGATAACTCCAGTACCTTCTGGTGCTTTCTTAAGTAATACGGAAGCTCCTCCGAATTTACCTACGAAATCATGTGTGATACTTTCGTTTTCATCTAATGCTACAGTAATGAGGTTTTTAGCTGCATCTTCTTTTCCTTTGCGGATTGCTTCTGGAATTTCGATTGCTTTTCCTAAACCTGCACCTACATGACCATTACCATCACCAACAACTACCAAAGCTGTAAATCTCATGTTACGGCCACCTTTCGTAGTTTTGGTAACACGTTTAATAGATACGACTTTTTCTGTTAATTCTAATGAACTAGCATCAATACGTTCCTGTTTCATCTGTGCTCCTCCTTCTAGAAATTCAGCCCAGCTTCTCTAGCTGCGTCTGCTAATGCCTGAACTTTACCCTGGTAAATAAATCCGCCTCTATCGAATACTACGTCTTTAATACCTTTTTCAATTGCCTTTTCAGCAATTACTTTTCCTAAATATGCTGCTGCATCAACGTTGTTAGTTTTTTCTAAGTTTGCTTTCACATCTTTCTGAAGAGTTGAAGCAGAAACCAGAGTATTTCCAACTGTATCGTCAATAATCTGAGCATACATATGATTATTGCTTCTAAACACAGCTAAACGTGGGCAAGCTGCTGTTCCGCTTAAACGGTTACGTAATTTTCTGTGTTTATTTGCACGAACTACACTTCTTGATTTTTTGCTAACCATTGTCACACTCTCCTTACTTATTTCTTACCAGTTTTACCAACTTTACGTCTAATAACTTCATCAGCATATTTGATACCTTTACCTTTGTATGGCTCTGGTCTTCTCTTATCTCTGATTTCAGCTGCGAACTGGCCTACTTTTTCTTTATCGATACCCTTAACAACGATCTTGTTCTGACCTTCAACTACTGTTTCAATGCCTTCTGGATCGATCATTTCAACTGGATGAGAGTATCCAAGGTTTAAAGTTAATTTGTTTCCAGATTTTGCTGCTCTGTAACCAACACCGTTAACTTCAAGAACTTTCTGGTATCCTGTGTTAACACCAACAACCATGTTGTTGATCAATGTTCTTGTAAGACCATGTAAAGATTTCATTTTCTTTAAATCGTTTGGTCTTGTAACAACAACTTCTGTTCCTTCAACTTTGATTTCCATTTCTGTTGGAAGTTCTCTTACGAGAGTTCCCTTTGGACCTTTAACAGTCACAACATTATTTTCTGCAACTTCCACTGTTACTCCAGCTGGAATTGCTACTGGCAATCTTCCAATACGTGACATTTGCCTTTTCCTCCTAAACTTAAATTTTCGGAACGAGTCTGTGCCCGCTCTGTTTTCAGTTACATTTTGCACTTGGCAAGGGGATTCCCGAGCCCAGTGCGAAAGTACATCTCGTCCCCTTAAGGACACTCATGTTACTTTATATACTAAGTTCCTCTCAGCGCTTTCGCGCTGGATTCACATAGTTACTTTATAATTACCATACGAAGCAAAGAACTTCTCCGCCAACGCCGAGCTTTCTAGCTTCTTTGTCTGTAATTACTCCGTGGTTTGTAGACAGGATAGCTGTTCCAAGTCCACCAAATACTTTAGGAACTTTATCGCTGCTAGCGTATACACGAAGACCAGGTTTAGAGATTCTCTTAAGTCCTGTAATTACTTTTTCGTTCTTGTCTGCACCATATTTTAATGTGATGTGGATTGTCTTGAATACACCGTCTTCAATAACATCGTATTTTGCGATATATCCTTCATCTAATAAGATGCTGGCAATAGCGAGTTTCATTTTAGATGCTGGAACATCTACTGTATCATGTTTAGCAG
>CAZPZR010000128.1:0-1812 GCA_964591105.1 uncultured Lachnospiraceae bacterium
ACATTTAATGAGTCCATTAGATTTTTCTGTGGAAGAACTTGACCAGTTGATGGATGTTGCAGCAGACATCGAAGCAAATCCAGCAAAATATGCACATGCGTGCGAAGGAAAGAAACTTGCCACTTTATTTTACGAACCAAGTACACGTACAAGATTGAGCCACGAAGCTGCTATGCTGAATCTCGGTGGTAACATTCTTGGCTTCTCCTCTGCAGATTCTAGTTCCGCTGCCAAAGGAGAAAGTGTATCTGATACAATCCGTATGATTTCCTGCTATGCAGACATCGTTGCTATGCGTCATCCAAAAGAGGGGGCACCTATGGTTGCCTGCCAGCATGCAACAATTCCTGTAATCAACGCTGGAGATGGCGGACATCAGCACCCAACACAGACACTGACTGACCTTTTAACCATTCGTTCCACAAAAGGTCGTTTGAATAATATGACAATTGGTCTCTGTGGGGATTTGAAATTTGGTCGTACAGTTCATTCTTTGATTCAGGCACTGGTAAGATATACTGGAATCAAGTTCGTCTTAATCTCACCAGAAGAACTTCGTCTTCCAAGTTATATCCGCAACGATGTTCTAGATAAAACGAATACACCTTACGAAGAAGTTGTTCGCTTAGAAGATGCGCTTCCACATCTGGACATTCTCTACATGACACGTGTACAGAAAGAACGTTTCTTCAACGAAGAAGACTATTTACGTATGAAAGATTTCTATATTTTAGATGCGAAAAAAATGCAGCTTGCTCCAGAAGATATGTATGTGCTTCATCCACTTCCACGTGTAAATGAAATTGCAACAGACGTTGATGACGACCCAAGAGCAGCTTACTTTAAACAGGCACAGTATGGTGTATACATCCGTATGGCATTAATTTTGTATCTATTAGGAATCGAAGTATAGGAGGTCACAGTTATGAATAATACATTGAATGTCGGACGTATCGTAGAAGGCTTTGTTCTTGACCATATTCAGGCCGGAAAAAGCATGGAAATATATAAACATCTGCATTTGGACAAATTGGATTGCTGTGTTGCGATCATCAAGAATGCAAAGAGTAACAAAATGGGGAAAAAGGATATTATGAAGATTGAATGTCCAATCGATTTCATCGATCTTGATATTCTTGGATTTGTTGATCATAACATCACTGTAAATATTATCAAAGATGCTGAAATCATTGACAAGAAGACTTTGCATCTCCCTAAAGAAATTACAAATGTGATTCGCTGCAAGAATCCTCGCTGTATCACATCCATCGAACAAGGATTAGATCACGTATTCGTATTAACAGACCCTGAAAAAGAAGTTTATCGCTGCAAATATTGCGAACAGAAATACGAAAGTCGTTAGAGCAAAAAAATGCTTCAGCCGCATGTGCTGAAGCATTTTTGGTTTTCAGTTTCCAACTGCCTCTCCAATGGCGAAACCCTTCACTGGTCTGCAAGTCTTCCAATTCCAACCTAATTTTCTTATGCTATTATTTCTCCATATCAAGAGAGCTTATGTATGAGCGAAACGATAAGCCGGGTTATGTCGTTGAGTAATCATCTATCTAGACTTGCTGTTGCCAACAAGTTCAAGCGACCAACCTAAGACGTGACGGGCCGCCACATAGTCTTTATTCGGTCTTGCTTCGGATGGGGTTTACATATGCCCAAGTTGTTACCAACCTGGCGGTAGTCTCTTACACTACCTTTCCACCCTTACTCGAGTGCAATCGAGCGGTACATTTCTGTTGCACTATCCTTGGAGTCACCTCCACCGGACGTTATCCGGCATCCTGCCCTGCGAAGCCCGGA
>CAZPZR010000129.1:0-1752 GCA_964591105.1 uncultured Lachnospiraceae bacterium
TAGTTACCTCTACCATCGAATGCGTTAGGATTTACCCCTCTAAAGTCACGTACACGAGGTAATGCAAGGTTTACAAGACGATCAACGAATTCATACATCTTTTCGCCTCTTAATGTAGTTTTGCATCCAATTGCCATTCCTTCACGTACTTTGAAGTTAGCAACTGATTTTTTTGCTCTACAAACTACAGCTTTCTGACCTGTAATTTTTTCCATGTCAGCGATTGCTGCGTCTAAAAGTTTTGCGTTATCTTTTGCTTCACCAACACCCATGTTGATAACAACTTTGTCGAGTTTTGGTACTTCCATAATATTCTTATAACCGAACTTCTTGATTAATGCATCAACGATTTCGTTCTGGTACTGTTCTTTAAGTCTACTCAAAGCCTTGGACCTCCTTCCTTAAATTAATCGATTACTTCACCTGTTTTTTTAGCGAAACGAACTTTTTTGTCGCCATCCATTTTGAAACCTACTCTTGTAGCTGTTCCTTTGTGCATAAGCATTACATTTGAAGCATCGATAGGTCCTTCCTGGTGAATAATTCCGCCGTTCTGATTAGCAGCGCTTGGTTTTGTGTGTTTTGTAAGCATGTTTACGCCTTCAACAATCACTTTACCAGCTTTCTGGTCAACAGCGATTACTTTACCTTCTTTGTCTTTATCTTTACCAGCGATTACTTTAACAGTATCGCCTTTTTTAATTTTTAACATTGACATCGCGCTTGCCTCCTTATAATACTTCCGGTGCAAGAGAAACGATTCTCATGAACTGTTTGTCACGAAGCTCTCTAGCTACTGGTCCGAAAATACGAGTTCCTCTTGGTGTCTTATCGTCTTTTATAATAACAGCAGCATTTTCGTCGAAACGGATGTAAGAACCATCTTTACGACGTGTACTATTTACAGTACGAACAACTACAGCTTTAACTACGTCACCTTTTTTAACAACGCCGCCTGGTGTTGCATCTTTAACAGAAGCAACGATAACATCACCGATACGTGCATATCTTCTTGTTGATCCACCAAGCACACGGATACACAGTAATTCTTTAGCGCCTGTGTTGTCTGCTACTTTAAGTCTACTTTCTTGCTGTATCATGCAGGTTTCCCTCCTTATACTATTTCACTTTTTCCATAACTTCAACAAGTCTCCATCTCTTATCTTTAGAGAGTGGTCTTGTTTCCATAACTTTTACTTTGTCACCAATGTTGCATTCATTTGCTTCATCATGTGCTTTCAACTTATATGTTCTCTTTACGATTTTTCCGTAAAGTGGATGTTTTACATGATCTTCAACTGCAACTACTATGGTCTTATCCATTTTATTGCTGATAACTTTACCAACACGAGTTTTTCTAAGATTTCTTTCCACAGTTATGCTCCTTTCAGAGAAGACTATTTACCAGCGTTTTCAGAAAGAACTGTCTGAATTCTAGCAATATTTCTTCTAACTTCTTTGATTCTGCTTGTGTTATCTAACTGATTTGTTGCGTTCTGGAATCTCAAATTGAAGAGTTCCTTTTTAGCAGCTACTAATTCTTCGTTCAGCTCTGCAGCTGATTTTGTTTTTAATTCTTCAACAAATTTATTAATTTTCACTGTTATCACCGCCTTCTAAGTCTGCGCGAGAAACAACTTTACATTTACATGGAAGCTTGTGTGTTGCAAGACGAAGAGCTTCTCTAGCTACTTCTTCGTTTACGCCAGCGATTTCGAACATAACGCGTCCTGGCTTAACAACAGCTACCCA
>CAZPZR010000130.1:0-1660 GCA_964591105.1 uncultured Lachnospiraceae bacterium
TACAAATCTTTCAAATTCTTCATGGTAAGATTCTTCATAATTTCCGAAGTTTTCTTTGTCGGATTCTTCTGTCCTCTAATATACAACTCTGTCGTCTTCGGACTGCTGTGACCCATTGCTTTCTGTGTAAGGTAAAGATCTCCAGTAGCATTCAAAATCTGTGTTCCAAATGTTGCTCTGAGTTTATGCGGGGAAATACTTTTACCTTGGATATTGTCGGTGTATTTATGAATAATGTCATGAACAGAATCTCTTGATATTCTCTGTTTTCTATTTGAAATAAACAAAGCATCTTCCTGAATATCACCAAGTATTTCGTTTCTTTTTACCATCCAATTCTCAATCAACTCAGTCAATTCTTCTGAAATATCATATGTCGTTACTTTCGATCCTTTGTCTGTTACTGTCAAAGTGTCGTTTACAAAATCAAAATCTGACACATCCAAAGAAACTAATGCAGAACATCTCATACCGGTATTTAAAAATACCATTGCAATTGCAAGATCTCTTTCTTTCCATTTTTCCTGTCTTAGTTTTGATCTGTCACTACCAACACCTGTACTAATATTCTTCACAAATTTATTGATTTCTTTTTTGTCTAGATAACCAATCTCACGTTTTTTAATTGTTTCCTGACTTTCTGTTGGTTTCGGTCTATCAATGTGATCCATTGGATTCGATGGAAGCTGTTCAGATGCAACTAAGTATTTTCCAAATTTTTTTAGGGCTGAATATGTCACAATTAATTTTGATGAAGTTGCTTTAGTTCCATCGAGATTATACCTGCTTTCCGTCATGAATCCTGTAAAATCATCTAATGTAAGTTCATTGAACGGTTTGTTGTTTGTATATCTTATAAATAATGATATTTTCCTTATATATTCACATGTTGTGCGAATAGATTTATTATTTGCAAAATAATAAAATCCACGTAACGAAGGATAAATATTTAATATATTATCAATTTCATTTAAAATTTTCTGATCTCTTGCTTCCGTTCCTTTCATATCAGCACCACCTTAATATCCATATCTATCTTTTCCGCAATAATTACAAACCTTCATCGACTCCAGTATATCTTCATAGTTTTCTTGATCCTTATAATAGTCTTTTTTGTATCGTTCTTTTTTTAAATTGAATTCTGTTATATTAACACCTGGATAATCTTTTTTTTCACGTTCTGTATACGAAATTGTTCTTTCTTTTTGATAATCCGTTTCTCTTACTAAATGTCCATTGGTTATATCCATAAAGTAATATCTACCTTTAATTTTACGAATAACATAAACCTCTCCATTTTTAAAATCTTTAAAGCGATACCCTCTAATTTCTTCTGGATTATTCACAAACCCATTGTCGTTTTTGTATACTGGGCGAGAATGATCTGCCTTTGGGATACTAGATACAGTAATGCAATAAGTAGACTTACCTTTTCGGATAGCCTCTCTTCTATTTCTCTCCAGCTCATATTCATACTTTTCTTGAGTATAGTTGCGAATAATTCTTCCACGATTACAACCATCATATCTTAAAACGTGATCTCCGTTTGTCAACGTAGTGTCCGCCACTCTTTCATTTGTTTCTACAAGTCTCAGTTTATTATTATCATCGTAATAAGTCAGTTCTCCTTTTTGTCTTGCTTCTTCTCGTTTCTGCTGAC
>CAZPZR010000131.1:0-1609 GCA_964591105.1 uncultured Lachnospiraceae bacterium
TGTAGTAGATTTTCTGGTTCATTTTCTTACCAGTTACTTTAATTTTTTCAGCGTTTACAACGATTACGTAATCACCTGTGTCTACGTGTGGTGTAAATTCTGGTTTATTTTTTCCTCTTAAAACTTTTGCAACTTCTGATGCAAGACGTCCAAGTGTACATCCATCAGCGTCAACTACATACCATTTTCTTTCGATCTTATCTGGGTTAGCCATATAAGTTTTCATGGGTTTTACCTCCTGTGAATCATTAACATCTTCATGATAAATAATTTATATAGGAATCAACAAGTCTCCGGGGCTTTGGCTACCTGCTGTATCTCCTGTTGTCATACCTTGATATTATATTATACGTCCCCACGCGTGTCAACTATTTTTTCGCGTTTTTCAACAAAATTTTGCTTCAAACTCCGTATTGGAATTCAAAGCAAAATTTATCAAATGTTCCTATATTTATAGCAATTCAGCTATCACTTTTACTTCACCAGTACTTTCGTTATTTCTGCAATATACATTGTATGATAATCGTGGTTTGGATACCATTTTCCATCACACTCTGTATCTGTGAAATGTTCTGGTTTCATATCCTGTGCATACAATTTTCTGCACACGAATACCATCTCTGCTTCCTCTACTGCTGTTGTTCCATCAACATAATATGGATGAAGTCCTGCATCTTCCCACTTATTTTCCACATTTTTTCCTGATACAGAACCACACACACGAAGTGCTTCTCTGTATTCTTCCGGAAGAAATGATAAGGTAAATACTTCTTCTCTATCTACAAATTCTTTTGTGTAGCGCTGTGGTCTGATATATGCTGTAGCAACATTTTTCCCCCACATAATTCCAAGTCCGCCCCAACTGGCTGTCATTGTATTGCTTTTTTCTTCATTACCTGCTGTGATCAACATCCATTCTTTTGAAATCTTCTGAAATGGATTAAATTCTAAACTTTCAATTGCTACTTCACGAAATGCCATGACAATCTCCTCCTGTTCTGTTACAACCTGCAGCTTATGATTTCTTTATTTCATGATAATCTTACGGAAATTTTTCTTACCTTTCTTCACAACAATTCCATCTCCTGAAAGTGCTTCTGGAGTATATGCCTGGTAAGTATCTGTTACTTTTTCGCCATCAACTGCGATACATTTGTCTTTTGCAACTGCTGTTCTTGCCTGAGATTTAGATGCAACAAGACCACTCTTAACGAGAATTGTAAGGATATCGATGCTTCCATCTGTCAAATCTTCTTCTGTGATTTCTGTAGTTGGCATATCAGCTGCTGCCCCCTGGCTGAACAATGCTTTTGCTGCAGCCTGAGCTTTTTCTGCTTCTTCTTCACCATGCACTAATTTTGTAAGTTCGTATGCAAGGATTTCTTTTGCTGTATTTAACTGAGCGCCTTCCCATGCGTCCATTTTGTCAATTTCTTCTAATGGAAGGAATGTAAGCATACGGATACATTTTAATACGTCTGCGTCTGCAACGTTTCTCCAGTACTGGTAAAATTCGAATGGAGAAGTTTTCTTTGGATCAAGCCAAACTGCACCGCTCTGTGTTTTACCCATCTTCTTACCTTCTGAGTTCAGAAGAAGTGTGATTGTC
>CAZPZR010000132.1:0-1605 GCA_964591105.1 uncultured Lachnospiraceae bacterium
TTAATTACGGAAAGTGGGGCTACATATTTATTCTTCCATTTTTTGTAACATATTTAATTTTTTCGTTGATTCCACTGTTTGATACAGTAAGATATAGTTTCTTCGAATATTATCGTTCAGGAATCAAAGAAGTAGGTCCTAACTTTGTGGGATTGGCCAATTATGCGAGCTTGCTTGGTTCCGATATGCTTAAATATGGGAAGAATACATTGATTTTATGGCTCATTGGATTTATTCCACAGATAATTGTAGCATTGGTTTTAGCATCATGGTTTACGGATATTCGTTTGAAGATACGTGGAAAACAGTTTTTTAAAGTTGTTATTTATCTTCCAAACTTAATTATGGCATCTGCATTTGCCTTACTGTTTTTTACAATGTTTTCAACCAGCGGACCTATCAATTCCATTTTAATGTCTTTAGGAGTGATAAAAGCACCTATAGATTTTATGGGTTCTGTAGCAGGAACAAGATCATTGATTGGGTTGATGAACTTCCTAATGTGGTTTGGTAATACAACGATTATGTTGATGGCGGCAATCATGGGAATTAGTGTAGATGTATTTGAAGCATCTGAAATAGATGGATGTAATAGCATTCAGAAATTCTTCTATATTACATTACCTCTGATCCGACCAATTCTTACTTATACATTGATTACATCTCTTATCGGTGGTATTCAGATGTTTGATGTACCACAGATTTTAACAAATGGACAGGGAAATCCAGATAGAACATCAACAACATTGATTATGTTCTTGAACAATCATTTGAAGAGCAAGAACTATGGTATGGCAGGTGCATTATCCGTTTATCTGTTTATCATCAGTGCGATTTTATGCTTCTTCGTGTATAAGATAACAATTGATGATGATCCGGATGGATCTAAGAAAGCAGCGAAAAAGAAAGCAAAACAGGAAAGGAGAAATTTAAGATGATGAAATCAAAAGTAGAAAGTCGTTTTAGAACTGTTTTGGTGCATATAGTACTTGTCCTGTTATCCTTTATGTGCCTGTTCTTCTTTTATGTTTTAATTATTAATGCAACACGTTCACATGGAGATCTTCAAAAAGGATTTTCAGCATTGCCGGGAAAAGAATTTCTTCAAAATCTGAAGAATGTAGCGAATGACGGAAGTTTTCCAATGTTCCGAGGAATCATGAACAGTGTGATTGTTTCTACGTGTGCAGCTGCATTGAGTACATATTTTTCTTCATTGACTGCATATGGCTTGTATGCATATAATTTCAAATTGAAGAAAATTGCATTTACATTTATTATGGCGATCCTTGTTATGCCAACACAGGTTACTGCAATGGGATTCTTAAGATTAATTACAAATATGGGAATGTATGACTCATTATTGCCATTAATTCTTCCATCCATTGCTTCGCCAGCAGTATTCTATTTTATGTATAGTTATCTTCAGTCATCACTTCCATTATCTCTGGTTGAAGCTGCCAGAATAGATGGCTTAGGAGAATTTATGATATTTAATAAGATTGTACTGCCAATTATTAAACCAGCAATCGCAGTTCAGGCAATCTTTACATTTGTAGGTTCATGGAACAACTACTTTGTACCAGCATTAGTAATCCAGTCAAA